>CAYGTY010000062.1:0-29052 GCA_964352825.1 uncultured Anaerolineaceae bacterium | reverse complement strand
ATATTCCGTTCCAATCTCTTGCCATCGGTTAAAAAGATTATTGATTTGGCGCAATCTCGTTAAACTTACACTTTTGGGTAACCGACCGCATCAATACCACTGGCAGCATCAAAGTCTTTTGCTGTGAGCTTGTTACCTGCATCATGCGTGGTAAAGCTGACGGTGACTTTACGCCAGCCAATTGTCATATCGGGGTGGTGGTCGAGTCCTTCGGCAATCACACCGACAGTTGAGGCAAAGGCAATTCCTGCTAAGTAAGTATCGAATTTGAAGGTTTTGGTGAGGGTGTCGCCTTCACGTTCCCAGTTGTTGAGGCTCTCAAGGCGTTCAATAATTTCGGCTTCGTTCAGTGCTTGTGTTGCCATCGCTAAATTCCTTTATCTGCTTGTTTTATTCACTGTAACATATGATAAAGGGCGAGTGGATAATATTTAGCAAATGCTCAGACAGTTGATATACAGGCACAACACAGGCAAGGGAGTTTGGCTTCGGCTTGGGAGATGTATCCGTCAGTACCCCAGATTAAGCCCGCCCGATTGGCTATATCTTCTAGTTGATTAGCGACTAATGTTCCAGGGCAAACGGTGAAATCATTAAACTCTTTATGTCCTGCAAGGTGTGTCAGACCTGTGCGATAGACGAGCCAATTGTTTAAGGTATAGGTTGAGGTGAGTTGGGCTTGTGAGGGAGCTTCAAAACGAAAGTCACCTAATAGGCAAACCCCGAGGCTACCTGTGTTATAACCTTCGGTATGGACACCCCGCACCGTCAAATCACGCCCCTCATAAATTGTTCCATCTTTATCCACCATGAAGTGATACCCGACATCCGCCCATCCTCTATCATCACGGTGAGCGCGTTGAATCTCCAACATGGTGCTGAGTCCATCTTGTTCATAAAAACCGCTATGATGAATCACAAGGGTTTGATAACTTTTTCTGAGTTCTTGTGGATAGACATACCAGCCTTCGGGATTGGTGTCTTTGGCATAGTAGCCTGTTTCATTGCGTGCGTTTATATTGGGGGGAAGCCCACCCCATTGGTCACGGCGCACCATCTCTGGCATAGCAACAGTAGTCGGCATCGCTGTTGGGATTTGTGTTGGCTGAGGTGTCGGTGTGGGTTGAGCTTGATTACTTAATACAGCAACTCCGACAAGTCCGCCACATAATGCACCTGTTCCTGCCCCAAAAATGCCCATTAAGCTCAAGAATTGTCGGCGACTTAATCCGACACGTTGCTTGGTTCTATCACGTACTGTCACATGATCGTGCTGGTTCATGACACAAGAGATGAAAATTGTTTTGCAGTGTTTGTCACAAACTCCCAATCTTGATTTGCAATAGCATTTTTATCAATCAAGGAAGAGCCTAAGCCCATACCAAATGCCCCTGCATTGATATAGTCTTGCATATTGTGTAGCCCAATCCCACCTGTTGGCATCAGGCGTAGATGAGGCAAAGGTGCACGAACATCTTTGATATACTGTGCGCCGAAGTGATGAGCAGGGAAAATCTTAATGACATCTGCTCCCCATTCCCATGCTTGTTGTATCTCGGTTGGGGTCATTGCTCCCGGCATGGTTGGTAAGGATAAATCGACACAGCTTTGGATAACATCTTGTTTTGTGATAGGCGAGACGATAAATTGACCACCTGCATCGGCGACTGCTTTGACTTGCTCAACCGAAATTACTGACCCAGCACCCACAGCGATATGATCATCAACTGCATCACGGACACGAGTAATGGTCGAGATGGCTTCGGAGTTGGTGAGTGTAAATTCAAGGGCGCGAATCCCACCTTCAACCAGTGCTAAAGTTAGGTCAACAGCAGATGATAAGTCATCTAAGCGTATAATTGCGACAATTTTATGTTTTGCAATAATATCTAGGACATTGGACATGTCAAACCTCATTCTATAGTGGGTGGATTACCTGTATATCGGGCGCGGGGTCGTATCAGTTGTCCATCATTATATTGTTCAATGGCATGACCTACCCAGCCAATCATGCGCCCCAATGCAAAAATACCCAATGTACTGCCTGCTGGTAATTGATAGACACGTCCTAATATGGCTAGTGCGAAATCAATCGTTGGATATTCGCCCCGCATCCGATGGACGGTGTGGATAACCGCTTGACATAATTTAACTTCTTCTGATTTTGGATAATAGTCATTGAGCATATCCAATAAAATTTTGGCGCGTGGGTCGCCATCGGGATAGAGTTGATGCCCAAATCCCGGAACAGGAATTGCCTCGCCCCGTCGCATCCGTGACGCAATAACTTTTTCAATACGGTTAGGTGTGTGGATTTCATCTAAGAAGGCTTCGACACTTTCTGTATAACCACCATGCCGTGTACCTTGTAAGGCGGATAAACCTGCATTAATGACTGCATAGGGAGTTGCACCAGCCGATGCCACCACACGCGCCGTAAACGATGAAACATTGAGTTCATGGTCTGCACAGAGAATCATTGCCGTATTAAATAATTTGATGCTATTTCCATCTTGTGGACACCAACCGCGATGCAACATTTCAGCAACGGTCACTTGCTCAATCACATCACCAGCCGCGACTGAAGTCATTAATCGTAAGACTCGCGCTCCCTTCATCGCAATAGCTTCGGGACGGGTATCGTATGATGTTGGGTCATCTGCCATCGCAATCGGCAAGACAATTTGGAAGGCTTGCACAGGGGTTAAATCCGCGCCTTCTACCTCGACATGTAAGAGCATCATTTCGTATTTTTGGGCAGTTGGATGTAAGCCATGATGAAAGAGCTTATCTGCTCCCTCTGCATGACCTGTCCAGATGAGGGATGCGACCTCTTCAACTGTCATGGTATCGACAATATCTTTAATGGGGATACCGCGATAGTAGAGATTGCCATTATCAATCAAACTAATGCCAGATTCTAATACAGGTGCGCCCCAATGGAGGGCATCTTGGGTGAGTTGGTCGGGGTTAGAACGAGCTTGACGACGATTATCAAGTTTATCAATATCTTCACGTAGATACCGACGATTACGCTTGCCATCTATCGACGACTCAGAGCGAATCAACCCTCGGCTGACATAAGCATAAATGGTATTAACCGACACGTTTAACGCAGAGGCGGCTTCTTTTGCGGTCATATACCGATTATTGGACATGAGAATTGGCTTTCATAACAATGAATAAGTTGACAATAAGTGAAATACGGTGATTTCAAACATAACTTTGAGTTATGACATATCATATTATAGACATTTTTGACTGATTGTAAACAATAGTAGGCACACAGGGTACATTTCAATATTTGTGCATGGTGGATCATTCAAAAGCCTAAGACAGAGATAAAAGAGAGGCGGAGATACGGAGAATCAGTAGAAATATCATGTATTATGTTAAAAACTGCCAATAACAAAAAACCAATAACAACGACCTATAAAATGACTTGTTCTGAATTTCAACCGACTTCGATACACTTCCGTGATTTGCCCTGAAATTGACTATTTCTTGTTTAAGCGACTGTCAATCTTTCCTATAATGATTCTTAAATTGTGCAAGACTGAAATGATTTAAAGATGAATATGTTCGCCACTTTGACTTTGAGATTATTTTCAAGATATTCCGATAAACTATATAGCAGAAGACATTTCACGGGAGACTTCCCGAACTAACCTACGAAAAAGCTAGGATCGTAAGCCCTAAACACGCCAACACATGGATGAGGTTAATCATCGCACGGATTATCCATGTGTGTTTAGAGTAATCTATATGAAGTACCTGTTGGATAATAACAACGATACCCATCAGTAAGAACCAAGGTGTAAAGAAAAAAGCAGCTGAGCGTCTCACAAGCATCGTTACAAAATCATGGATTGCACCTGAAATGGTAAATGTGAGAATCAAGGCAAGCATGGATGGCAAGAATTGTTGTAAGGGGGCATAGATATAACGTCCTAAAGCATAGCCCCAAATCGGATTCCAATATTGCCAAAACTTGGTGAAAGATCCCGCACCAAAAGACCGATAAAGCATATTCTGGAGTGAGCCAGATGCTCCTAATGGTAGACCATTACGATGGCGTACATATTGTGCTAGCGTTAGACTTTTTCGTTTTTTGCGAATAAAGGCGTTCATGTGACTCATATAAATATCCATTCTTTATAATATTGAAAACGACAGTTTCTGGCGATGAGTCATTTAGTCTTCAGTGAAGAAAAAGTCCGCATCGAAGCCAGCAGGTAAATCTGTTAATCCAATTTGATTAGATGGCGCAGGCAGGGTATGTGGATCATCCACAGCCGATAGAAATTGTGGGTCTACTTGTGGGACATAGCGCGGTGGCAAGGGTGGACGGTCAGCACGGGGTGAACGCACATTATGATAACTGGTATCGCGTAGTGTCTGTAACCATTCTAGGGCGACATTTGTGATTGCACCTAAACCCATAAATAATGCCGCTGCATTAAAGAGGAAGCCAACCCCCGGCAAGCCTGCTAAAAATGAAATCACCAAAACACCCACAACCAGACTCACCACATTCATGCGCTGCGACCCATCATGCCCGACTGTTGAACGCACGAGAAAACGCCCTAACCCTAAGGCAAAGGTCGCGCGGGCAATGAAAATAGCGATAAAGTAAAATCCCCCAATGATGCCTACATCTAATAAAATCAGGAAGGATGACACCACAATTAATACACCATCTAACTGAATCAAAATTAAGATAAGTGAGATGACCACCGTAATCAGCAAGAGAATGAGCGCAATCGGGAAGGATACAATAAACATAAGCATCCCGATAACAAAGCTGGGAACAGGTCGCCAACGCAAATTCGAGATGGGAGTCTGGAAGGTGGCTGGAGCAATGGTTAGAGAGATGATTCCGACCGTCAGCAATACAGAAATTTCACGGATAAATTGATTGACAAATAAATTAAAGCTATCTTCGTTTTGGACAATCGGAATAATAACAGGTGTCGATGAAGTATAGGTAATTAAGCCATCGACCGTACCACTAATTTCACCTGCGACAGTCCCAATATATGTGAGATCACCTTTAATTGTGCCACTGGTCGATAGGGTTAACCCAGGGATAACAAACTCTTGGGTGATGTCGAAGGGAATAAGCAGGGGTTCTAAGTCTGAGGCATCCGATTCTGGATTACCGACTGTGGCATAGACATTACTATTGATGGCATTGGTGATAATTAATGCCGACCCCCAAAAATTAATTTCGTTATTGACCTCAGCATCAATCAATAATTGATAGCCAATCCCCGTAATCCGTCCCGGTATAATTACCGATTCGCCAATCTGCGAGGATAGGGTTGCGAAGATAATTTGACCACGCACAGGACGATGATTACCGTCATCAGGTGATTGAACATCCATGACGATGCCTGCATAATGCAAATCTCGCCGAATTGTACCTGTTAAATTCAGTTGTGTGCCGACGATATAGACATTGCCCATGACCTCGCCTGTGATGTCTGTTTGTAAAGCGATGCCAATAATGTTGCCTTCAATGCGCCCTGCCACAATCAAATTTTGACAGAAGGTGAATAGCGACCCCTCGATGACCTCATCTGTTTCAATCAGACATTGCTCACCTTGTATCATCTCGCGCGCTAGCACAAGCCCTGTTGTGAGCAAACTAATCACTAGCCCAATTATGATAAGTCTTAAGGTTCGGCGCATACTTGTCCAATTCATCTATCATAGATTATTGTCTTGTAGAGTCTGGAAATAAATTATAATCGTGCCTGTGGTTGAGACATGTCTCAACCCTACGAAATATGCTGAAACCCTGTAGGGACAATGGCTTGCCTTGTCCGAATATCAACACATAGGATGTATAATTTCTAAAACGATTCCAGACGTTACACTATTGATAACCCACCTAAAAACAGTTATTTATTCAGATAGGTATGTGTTATGCCTTCGATTATAGCGTAACTCCCAAACTTATTTAACCGATTTCATCAACATCAATGATATACGATTGCCAATAATCGGAAATCCGCCCTACAATGGGTGTGTAATAAGTCAACATAAACGAGACGATAACGATGCAACGATTGATTCCGATTTTTCTAATAAGTCTGTTTTTCACGGTGTTTGTAGGTGCGTCACAAGCCCAACAAGTCGCCCTCACACAAATTTACCGCGATGAGAATGTTACTTTTGCGTATCCAGCAGGTTGGGTCGTGGGGCAAGTTAGCGCAGATACAATTGAAGTCGGGAGTAGTATCCCTGCGCTGGATGCCCCGAGCTTGGGTTTAGATAGAGGCGAAGCTTATATACGGATTTTGACACGGGTGGGGGCTTTGGCAAGTGTGACTCCGACCAGCTATCTGGAACAACTCAGTTTTCAGGCGACCCGTAATCAAGTCTATAGCGAGATTGATAGCATTCTCATTAATGGGCGTGATGCAGCAATTGCAACACGAACAGACTTGAATCAGGGTATCGAGCGTATTATAGGGATTATTGATTTGGGTAACGGGCGGATTGGTGGCATGATTGCGACAGTCCCTGAGGATGAAATTGAACCTAATTTGGGGAATGTATTGGCTATCCTTGCGACACTATCTGCAACCGAAGCCGTGGAAAGTGGCTATTGGACATATGTGGATGAATTTATCCGTGTCCGTTATCCACTTGATTGGCAAGTTAATCGCATCACCGATGATGTGGTCAATATCAATAATACAGCAGAGGGCTTTATCGGCTCTGCGGGACAAGTCTTGGTACAGGTTGTGACCTTTGATTTATTTGCTGTCGATGTCAGCTATGAACAAATTATCCTCAGCTTAGAAGCGTCTGAACCGACCTATGAGATAGGCGAGCTTTTGCCCACCAGCATTGGGGATAAAGAAGGGGCTGTGGTGCGTTATACTGTCCCAGAAGAAGGGATTGAAGGTTTATTTGTACTGCTTCCCTTATTTGATGGGCGTATTGGATTAGTTAATATGCAAGCACCTAGTGGTGAATTGGCGAATTATGCTGATGTGTTGAACACGGTAAGCCAATCCGTAGAAGTCCCACCAACAGCATTATTAAGAGGCGCACAACTAGAATTTGATACCTTTGCACGCTACAAAACCAGTGACGGTAACTTTGAGTTATTTCATCCCCCGAATTGGTTAGTTCAAGAATTAGAGACAGGTTTATTATTTTCCAATGATTTGAATATTGCCGAGCGCAACGTCACAAACTTGGAGCGCGGTACAGTTTTGATGCTAACCTATCCCCGTGTTGACCAGTTACCCTTCCCTGTTGATATTCGCACACCAACTGCCATCACCAATCGCTTTCGTTTGGCATCAGGCAGTATTGGCATTACACAATTAAGCGAGACAATCCGTACCCTTGATGATAATGGTTTAGCCACTTCGACTGTTTATGGTTTGCATCCTGATTATGATGTTTGGATTATTGCGCAAGAAAAACCTGATAATCAGATTTTGACAAGTTTGGTGTATACACCACGCGGTCAAATGGGGCTACACCAACGCCAAGTCCGTACTGTTATGGCTGGGTTTGAGTATGTGGGATTAATCGTGACGGATTGTGATATTACGGCGACAAGTGTAATCAATACGCGCTCTGGACCAGGGGTTGCCTTTGCTGTACAAGATGCGCTATCACCAACCATTCCTGTACAAGGGATTGCACAAGATGTTGGAGCAGATGGCTTTATTTGGTGGCAGATTGAGGGCGGAAGCTGGGTGCGTGAGGATGTCGTTGATGAGACGGATAATTGCTATCTCTTGCCACCCCCACGTTAGACTCATAGTTAACACATTAGATTCTGATAATAACAATGGGTTTCTCTTTTACATCGCTCGTAAGGGAAGGTTTACAAATCCTCACCTTACACACACAACAAAATCATTCATCAAAATTTAGTTGCTGTAAGGGCGAAACATGTGCTTTCACCCTTACAACAATTGATTGAATCTTATTCTTGTAATGCTGCTATCGTCTCACAAGCGGGGCATGTGCCATCAGGACGAATGAGAGCATAGCCTGCTTGTGGGTCATTTTCATAATTATCGAAATCAACATTCCAAATGATAACGATTTCGACAGGCATCGTTTCAAAATTAGCAGAAATTTCGATTGCCTGTGCAATCCATTGAGCTTGTTCTGCAACCGATGTATTTGCCGCCCAACTGAAGTTGTCAGGTAATGCACCGTATCCTTCTGGTGACAAATAACCCATTTCGGTCATACACATTGGAATATCAAGCCCACGGAAGGGGAAAGCAATCCGATTCAACATCAAAGGTAGATAACGGGTTGGGTATTCACCGCGTGGGTCTCCACCTTGTGAAGTCGGTGGCAAGATACCTTCGTTATAATGTGCGCCGATGCAATCTGCAAAGTTTGCAACACCAGCATTTGCCATCCCTTGATAGTAGCGGTCATCATTCCAGACACTCGCTAGACCAAATGCACCTTCTGCACCAGTTGGAGCAAGCGCACCTGTAATAACCATAGTGTCAGGGTTGGCATCTTTGATTGCGTTATAGGCTTTTTCAAGCATAATCGCATAACGGCGTGGGTCAATTTGCCCTGTAGGCCATTCACGGTCAATATTCATCTCATTCCAGACTTCGATTGCGTCCGCCCCAATGCCAGCAACACCACCCAAAAATTCAGCATAATCATTCAGGTATTCGTCACCACCGACAGCGAGCGCATCTTTTTCGCCTGTGATACTTAACAAGACTTTAAAGCCTGCTTCATGTGACCAATTGATGCGGTCACGGGCAATCACGAGGTCTGTGCCTTCAAAATAGGGGACTTGCCATTTTACCCATGTCATACCTGTTTCGGTCATATAGTCTTTTGCGACTTGTTCAAAATGGCGAACATGTCCTCCAAGAGGAACGGGTAGGCGATTAATCACATCGGGTGAGCCAACCATGCCATCAATTGTTCCACCGTCGTTGCTGGCTGTTGGCGAATCTTGTCCACTATCTTCACTTAATACGGGTGCAATCTCTATCTGGGCAACAGGTGAAGCATTGGTTACAGCACCACCATTATTGACTGCAATAGGAGCAAGTGCATAAAAATAGCTCTCGTTTGTTTTATTGACGGCATGTAAGCGAATTTGATAGAGACCATCAGGGAAGCCTGTTGTATCCCATGCACCCAATGCACCATCTGTTATCGGGATGAACTGTGGCAATACAATAGGTGTCCATTGGTCGGTGATAGGATTGGCAGAATCATATGCTGCCGCTTCGACAAAGAAAATTTGCTGGTCTGGGATGCTTGCTGTACCTGTTAGATTGACTGTTCCCGTAACACTGTTGAGTGCGGGATCCCAATCAAGGCGCAGACCCTCTGTTTGTGCTGATATAACAACTGATAATAAACTGATTATCAGGGTAACTAAAATAAAACGTCGCATAAAGTAATACTCCCGTTTCTTCTCAATATATTCATTACAATTATAATTTACATGAAGCCGTCTGACTATCCAACAGGCGACTGTCCTACGACTGACTTTAACCCACCAATTGCTGGGCAACCCGTAACACTGCCCAAATCACCAAAGCGTATCCAAGAAAGCCACCGATGGAGAGGGCAATCGTCAGCCCAATTCCTGCTGGCACAACAAATAAGGTGCCTATCCATAAGAATAATGCACCCAATGCTGTGACTGCCCGAAAGGAAAATAAGATAAATGGAACAACAGGTCCACCAACATCAACCATCGCACCCGTAATGCCGAGGGCGGCGGTTAAACTTGCATCGAGTAGACCATATAAGAGGGTGATCACTAACAATAAGGGTAGAATTGTCCATGACGCTGGAATCCCGAATGGCGATGCAATCATGTCATTGAGGGTCATGACAAACAGTGCCGCTACCCCAAGACGCATAATAACCAACATTGCATGGTCACCATTAAGCGCCCGAACAGATGCCCACCACTTTCCAATCACAATTTGCTGGGGATTTAAACCTGTGAGGCGTAAGTTGTCCCATGTATTACCATTCTTTTCACGGCGAACACTATTCGCTGATAAACCAAAGGTGACGAGGGTCACGACTGGATACATGGCGACATTCATAATGGCTAACCACAACCATGCAGGCATATCCCCAGCCGATAAATCGATAAGCTGACTGGCTGGGGCAAATACAGGGGACACTAATCCACCGACCGTAAATAATATTGATGTTATCAAAGCTGGACCAACCATCAATCCTGCGAGGATAATCCAAATACCACCGACACGTCCTCGTTGAATAACGAAGCGCTGATGATGGAATTCCGCATTTACAATAGGATTTGCTGGTGTCATGATTTGGGGTAACTTCAAACTTTGCATCATTGCCCTTCTTATCGGTTGTAATTTAACTATATGCCCTCTTTATCATACTCCGAAAATTGCCTGAGAAGTATCAATATAATTGCTAAAGTATGAACTATTTGTTAATTCTGATTACGTATTATTTCATAAATTTACGCCCTTTTTACACCTCTATAGGCAAAATTATGTTAATATAATTAACAATGTTACTATTCTGTTCGTTTATGCGATGACATCTCAGGATAAAATATGACACACAAAATACTCTATATCGAAGATAACGAAGATAATATTGCAATTGTCAAACGAATCTTGGAACGTAATGATTTTGTTGTTCATATTTGTACAGAAGGTGAAGCAGGTATACTAAAAGCCCAAGACGTGTTGCCTGATTTAATTTTGGTTGATTTGCATTTACCGGGAATGAATGGCTTGGAAATTACGGAACGGTTGCGTGCAATACCTGTATTAGATTCCTCGAAAATTATGTTGCTTACGGCTGATATTTATGCAAAAGAAGAAGGTATGGCGGCTGGGGCAGATGATTTTATGGCAAAACCCATCCGACGCAAAACCTTCCTCCGTAAAGTCAACGAAATTCTTGGGATTGTTACAACTTAAGCACTGCTTCGGATGCTAACCAGAATAATTTTTCACGCGTGCTGGATTGCCCCATCCAATCACGACCATCCCATTCTGCACCACCAACATCATCACCACCATATAATAATTGCCCAAAAGTAACCCCACGAAATTGCGAAATAGCAAAGAATGATGCGGTTTCCATTTCTACTGTTAGACAGCCCTCTGCTTTACGGGCATTCACCTTCTTGCGTGTTTCGCGGTAGATAGCATCGGTTGTCCATGTTTTACCCACACGGTAGGGGATGTTATGATTTTCTAGGGTTTCTTTGATGGCTTGGATTGCTTGTGGATTCCCTTTCACTTCACGGGAGGGCGGTAGATAATGATAAGACATGCCTTCATCACGTAGGGCTGTTTCTGGAATCACAATCCCGCCGACAGGAATATCACTTGCCAAAACGCCAGCACCCCCACATGCGATAAATTTGCGTCCACCGAGGGCGATCACTTCTTCTAAAAATGCCCCAGCCAACGGCGCACCAACTCCAGGGTGAAGCAGGGCAATTGGTTTATCCTCTATCATCATACGATAGACGGGATTATCGCCACTTTCGCCACCAAGTTGTTGAATCACTGTCATAGGATAACGCATTCGTAATTGCATCAAGACCTCACGGAAGAAGCAAATCACAACATGCTCAGGCATATCGGGGAGTGGTTCATAGACGGTGGATGGATTGACAATCGCATCTTTTTCACCATCAAATTCAAGAATCGGATAGCTTGCGCTGATGTCTTTGATAAAGTTGCGTAAGTCATTCCCATGACGACTAAATTCATTATCAATCGCATGTAGCCAGTCTAAAAAACGATCATTTTGTGCGACTAATAGCGCAGGGATTTTACTGATTTCGATGAACCATGCATCCATCGCTTGTTTGAGGTCTGCGACGGTTTCTGACCATGATAACATAGCCCGTGCTTCGACAGACTTTGCATTAAAGCTATCCCAATCCGAATAGGATTTGTTGTTATTGGGGTCTTGTTGAATATCTTGATAGCGTTGTGTTGCTTCGACCACCCAACCTGATAAATGGGCGACAATTTGCTTCGGTGACCAAATGCCTAATGCGCCTGATTCTTCTGCTTTGTCGATGGGGTAACTATCACATAGGTCAATTAATGTGGTGTAACTAGTTTGTAGATTTTGATACGCGGAAATAAAGTCCGTCATAAGGTGTTGTCCTTCTCACTGAGTAAACAATATGCACTTGATTGACACCAGAGCATATCATGAAGAAGGATGCTCGTGGCTCAAACTGATGCTTGAGTTAGGAGCTACCGTTCCGACGCTTCGGGGGTTGCTATAAATCGTGACTAGGCTATCAGGGTCATGACGGGTTGTCAAGATGGTGTCGGAAGGTGCTGTAAAGGCTTGCCCGAATTCATAAAAATCGTGTACTATAACAGATATAATTACTAGTTGAGAAATCTAACAATGATGCTTCCCATAGCTAAACCCCAAGCAGGTGAATACGCTCCTTATACCATCGACTATATCAAACTCGTTCCTAATGATGGGAAAGTGATTGAACACTTGATGAATAATGTGACGATTATCAGTGATTTTGTCCGTATCTTGCCAGAAGAAAAATTAACAACCCCTCATGCAGAAGGAGAATGGACAGTACAAGATATTCTGGTTCACATCATTGATACAGAGCGTGTTTTTAGTTATCGTGCTTTACGGATTGCACGTGGCGATACCACATCACTCCCTGGGTTTGAACAAGATGATTATGTTGCCAATGCGAATGCGAATCAGCGGACTCTAGATGGGATTCTAGCGGAATATCTGACCTTACGTCATGCGACCTTGAGTTTAATTCGTAACATTGATAAATCGATGTTGACCCATACCACATTGGCTAGCAATAATCCGACGAGTGTTCGCGCGCTCATTTATCAAATTGCAGGACATGAACTCCATCACCTAGAAAGTATGCAAGAAAATTATGGATAATCCCTTACAAGATATTTCTAAACCCCAAGCAGGCGAGTTTCCAGAATATGCGAGTATGTATATCGACTTAATCCCTGATGATGGCTTGGTACTATCGCATATGCTAACCAACTTCCAGCAGGTTACTCAAGCGATATATGCCTTGCCAGATGAAAAACTGACAACGCCTCATGCAGCAGGGGAATGGACGATACAAGACATCTTAGTGCATATCATTGATGATGAGCGTATCTATGCCTATCGTGCCTTGCGCTTCGCACGAGGTGATAAAACGCCGATTCCGGGCTTTGACCAAGATGCTTATATCGCGCCATCGAATGCAAATCGACGGACACTCGATGACATTTTCGCTGAATATAAGGCTGTACGTGAATCAACTATTACTTTGTTTAATAGCTTTGCTGCCCCTGTTTTATTGCGCTCTGGGACGGCTGATGGCAAACAATCTACTGTCCGCGCGCTTATTTATCATATCGCAGGACATGAGTTACACCATTTGTACAGTATCCAAGAAAACTATGGATAACTGAGACCTCAATCCTAAATGAGTGTAGTATAGGCTAGATTAACCTATTCAAAGGATACACCATGCCTATTTCTCCCTATATGAAAAACTTACGTGATAAAGTCGGCAATGATTTATTGTTGATGCCTGCTGCTGGCGGGATTGTGATTAATGAGAAAAATGAAGTCTTGCTTCAATTACGGAGTGATACTAACTCATGGGGCATCCCAGGGGGCGCGATGGACCCCGGCGAAGATGTTGCCGAGTGTGTTATCCGTGAGGTGTATGAAGAAACAGGTGTGACGGTTGTCCCTGAACAGATTACATCGGTTTTGTCAGGTGAAGACTTTTTACATGCTTATCCAAATGGTGACCAAGTTGGGATTATCTCAATTACCTTTCGTTGCCGTCCCGTGTCAGGTGAACCGAAAGTCAATGATGAGGAATCCTTTGCTGTGCAATATTTCCCCTCGGATGCACTTCCTGAGAATATGATTCCACGACATCGGTTAATGGTCGAAAAAGCCCTAGAGCATAAGCCCCAAGCCTACTTCCGACCACCACAATATTAGACTACTTATGTGACCTCATCTAAATCTGCAAAGACAACAATACGCTGTGTGCTGACCTGATAAGGATAACAAGAAATCAAAGTTGCGCCTGCTTTACCACGAGGATCCATAACATGAACATCGGTGGGTTTATAAATATCCCAACCTGTGATGGTATAGGTATACAAATTATCTTTGGTCTGTATCTGGAATTTATCCCCCGGTTCAAGTTGGTCAAGATAGCGGAAAATCTCACCATAGATGTCATTATGAGCCGCAAGCACCACATTCCCATTGGGTGCAGATGGTACTGCGCCATTTTGGACTAGCCCAATCCCTAATTTCAGAGCTTCCCAATCGACCCCTTGTACGATGGTATGGTCAACGTTAATTTTAGGAATCCGCAAAACAAGTGGTGTCTCATCTGATGGCGGCGGGCGTTGAATATCGGGTGGAAGGAAGACTTGATTGGCGACTAGAGAACGCATCTGGTCAGGAATTTCATCAAAGTTAAATTGACCACCACCGACTTGATTGGGGGGGGTATGTCCACTTGGCAAAACGACATTTGTCAGTTGCAGTTGTGGTGTGGGTTCGAGGGTTGGGATTGTTTCGCGCCGTTTCTCTTCTGCGACACGTTGGGCTTCGGCTGTTTCTTGTTGCAGAATACCGATACCGTTCAACATTTCAAAACCGATAAAAAGCAAGCCAATGACTGCCGCAACTTCGACCAATACGAGGCTGATGTCGATGAACTTGCGGGCAATTGTGCTATCGTTTTGCTCACCTTTGCGCGCTTTGCTTTTTCTTGCACGGGCGTTCCCAATATCATCTTCAAATTCAGGACGGACTTTACGTTTTTCCACAGAAGAAGCAGGAATATTCACTGTCTCTGAGGGAAGTTGATTTGTCGGATTTTGTGTTGTATAGAGTGCATCCAAATTTTCATCGGATGGATGAGGAACGGTTTGCTCTGGTTCAATCACCCGCCCACTACGTTTCATCCGTCTGAGATGCTCTTGACGTGTATTGCGCTTTTTAATTGCCAGCGCGCGTTCTAACTCTTCTATTGAAAGGTCATCTACGCTACGTTTATCTGCCATAACCTTATTCCATCATTGTACGTTTTAGATTTGTTGTTAGGTAAATTTTACCTGTTTTTATCATACAGTATCCACATTTTATTACAAATTAGAGACAGAGGATATTGCTGTCTCGTTTGAATATCTGTACAGAAATTTGATTGATGGGGATAGTCAGATAGGTTTGCGCCCTACGATGATTGATTTTTCGCAGGCGCAATTTCAATAACAAGGTGTGACTGATTATGCGTAAGCCTCTGTGCGACGATTGGCTTTATGTAAGCCACGGTGGCGAAATTTAATTTGCCAGACACGCACAGCCGCTTCGAGCGCGATATTTGAGGACATCTTGGATGTACCATTGACGCGGTCAGGGAAGTGAATAGCTATTTCATCAATATTATAGCCGAGCTTATGTGCGACATAAATCATTTCGACTTGGAAAACATAGCCACTGGCTCGCACTTGGTCAAGGTTCATGCCAATCATGGTGTCCCGATGATAGAGTCGGAATCCACCTGTTGCATCTTTGACGGGGATGCTGAGAATGGTTGGGGTATAAATACGATTTGCCCACCAACTCAATAACTTACGAATCGGACCCCATTTTTCATCGACACTACCACCCTTGATATAGCGTGAGCCAATGACAATATCGTATTGGTCAGCAAGCTCTAGCATCTGTGGGATATATTTGGGTTGATGTGAAAAATCAGCATCCATCTGGATAATGAGATCTGCACCTAATGTGATTGCTTGTTTGAAGCCTGCTCGATATGCAGGACCTAATCCTTGTTTTTCCTTGCGGTGCAACACATGTAATTTGCCAGCATAAGGGTCAAGCCGAGATAAATTATCTGCAATCTCCCCAGTACCATCTGGTGAATTATCATCGACCACCAACATTGAAAAATTTGGGATGTCTAATGCAAATAGGGCTTCCACCATCTTATGGAGATTTTCTTTTTCATTATAGGTTGGCAAAACAACCATCACCTTTGGGTGCGTATCAGCCATAGATACCTCATCAATTTTTAGTTATGTCAGGTTATGTATTCATTTAACCTGATAAAAAGTGGGTTGAGCCATAAGGTTTTGCCAACCCACCGATAAATTCGCCCTGTATCATAGCCTAGCTAAGTAGGTTATGGTACGCTGAATCTATTACTGATTATATTAAAGATTCAAGACGGTCAACCAAACCACTTAAGACGGTAAATGTCTCTTCAACAGCTTGTGGCGTAGACATATCCACACCTGCTCTACTCAAAACATTGATAGGATAGTCGCTACTCCCTGCTTTGAGGAAGGTCAAATAGCGGTCAACAGCTTGTGGGTCATCCCCTGATAAAATGCCATTAGCTAAGGCATGGGCTGCCGAAATCCCTGTTGCATATTGGAAGGTGTAGTAGGGGACGTAGAGATGATTGAATTGCGCCCATGTAATGCCTGTCCGAGTTGGGTCATCGGTCATCGTATCCCCATATCCCTCAGCATAAAAATCAGACATAATCTGATTGAGTGTATCAGGAGTCACGGGTTCACCATTTTCGACCCGTGTATGAACTTCGTACTCAAAGCGAGCCAGCGTCGGCATAATGAAGAAATAACGATGTAAGTTGTCCATCGCTTCTTGTATTAGAGCCAACTCGAAATCACGGTCATTACCTTGTTCAAACAAATGTGCGCGTACCATCGCTTGATTGAAATTGGAGGCGACTTCTGCGGCAAACATCGAATAACCACTGTAGACATAAGGTTGTGTCCGACGTGAGTTTAAGCTGTGCATCGAGTGTCCAAGCTCATGGGCAAGGGTACTCATTGCGCCGAGTGTGTTATCAAAACTCATCATTATAAAAGGATAGGTATCATACGTCCCATACGAGAACGCACCTTGTCGTTTCCCTTTATTGACAGAGTAATCCACCCAGCGTTGTTCTAAACAGCCTGCACGGAAGGTATCGACATAATCTGTTCCTAAGGGTTGCATCCCAGAGGCAATCATATCAACGGACTCTTCAAATGAAACTTGTGGTCCATTATCCGTTAAAGGTGCCCAGATGTCATATGGGTGGATGGAATCGTATCCTAAAGCACGGCGACGCACATCCCAGTAACGATGCCATGTTGGAATATTGGCTTTATAGGTATCTATCAAATTGTGGAAAACTGCCACTGGGATGTTATAGGGAGCAAGGCGTGATTCTAATACGGTTTCATATCCGCGTACACGAGCTTGCATCACATTTTGCTTGACTGATGTGAGGTAGAGTTGTGCTAGCGTGTTTTTGAAATCTAAGTGAGAGTCAGCATAATTGTTCCAAGCAGTCCGACGCAATTCACGGTCTGTACTGCCTTTAAGATTGTCCATATTACTTTGGGTAATTGGGACACTGTTGCCGTCTGTATCACTGGCATCCTCAAATTTCATATCCGTATTGGTCAAGATTTGGCGTGTTTGCCCTGTACCACCAAAAGGTTCAGAAATCATACCCATGACTTCTTCAACATCAGTTGAACGCACATGTGCCTTTTGGCGTAATAAGTCGTCGAGATGTTGTTGATAAACTTTTAGATCATCATGATCTGTTACCCATCCGCGCAAGGTTGCTTCATCCATTGCCAATAACTCAGGCGATTCAAATGCAGATTTGGCGGCATATTGTCCATAGAGTGACATTACTTGTCCCTGTAGCCCTTTGACGGTTTCATTGTCCGAGTCACAACTGAGCCACATCGATGTATAAAAATAGAGTTTCATAATCCGCCGACTGACTTGGCTGGAGAAGGTCATCCACTCAGCTAATTTTTCGGGGCTCGAGGAGATTGTCCCTTGATAGGGGGTAACATCAGGCAATATCTCACGGACAGCATCATATTCTGTACGCCATGCGTCAAATGATTCAAACACACTTTCTGCATTCCATGTCTGTTCTTTAGGGATTTCATTGCGTTCTGGAACTTGATTTGAAGGGGGCATACGTGGATAGTCTCCTTTATATGTGTTGCGATTTGCTCGCTTTTGGAAAAATAATTATGAGGTTGTATGTGAGGATGAGAGAATCCCATCCTCGAATTTTGTCAACTATGGCTAACCGTCCGCGACGACAGGCCATTCAATCTCGCATATCGTTGTATTAACTTGACCCACAGCCCGTCCAACAGTATCACAGGTTTTAATCTCGTTACTGCGCCAGAATACACGAAAGTTGGTATCCTCACTGCTATCCGCAAACCAGAAACGTATCGGAGTCTGGAAGAGGACATTACTGCGCTCACGTTGGCATTCCCATTCGATAGGGACTGGAATTGTCTCGGATCGAATCACGACACATTCCCCCGGTAATAGTGCGACGGTGGGTAATGTTGAACCATCAAATTCGCCTTCACCATCATCTTCAAGCCCTGTTAAACGCATCTCCGAAAATACAACCGCACCATCACTATTATTGCGGATTGCCAAGAGTGTCATATCATAAATCAAAGATACAGACACACCATCAGGCAATTCATCTAAGATCGGATAATCCGTTGCTGTAGGCTCATTGGTTGGGGTTGGCGTAATCGACGGTGTTACTGTAATTGTTGGTGTGATGGTAGGCTCATCAGTCGGTTCGTCAGTGGGTTCATCACTTGGCTCAACTGTCGGTTCATCGATTGGTTCGTCACTTGCTTCAATCGTCGGTTCATTCGTGGGTAACTCTGTCGGCTCATCAGTCGGTTCGGCTGTTGGCTCAACTTCATCTGTTAGGTCAATAATCGCAACTTGAGTATCATCAGATGTTTCTGTCGCTGCGAGTGTTGGTAATGCCGCTGCTCCACCTGCTCCCCCTGCGATTAGGAGTGATAAACCACCCAGTATCAAAACCGCAACCAAAATCCCGCCAAAAACCATCATACGAGATCGTTGCTCTTGTTGTTCCAATTTAACTGTACTTGAGGGTTTTACCGATTGGATAAGACTATTCGTGCCTGTTGGGAACGGGGTTTGTGGCTTTGTGGGAATGTCGTCCCAGCTATCCAACATTGGGCTGGTTGCCTTGGTTGATGATAAAGCTTTGCGAACATGTTCTTCATCGACATTACTGCGGTTTGGATCTGTTTTACTAATTGCACCTGCTTGACGGTAGGCTTTACGGATTGCGTTAATAAACTCTGTTGCCGAATGATGGCGGTTGATAGGTTCTTTATCCAAGGCGCGTAAAATTTCACGTTCGACTTGAATCGGGATTTTAGGATTATGTGTACGTGGTGGTACAGGTTTCTCTGTAATGTGGCTGATTGCCATTTCCATTGGGGATTGCCCAGTAAATAGCATCTTGCCTGTGACAATTTCATAGAAAATAACAGCAAGTGAGTAAATATCACTTTGGGCGACGGCTGCTTGAGAGTCTGTTGCTTGTTCAGGTGAGATATAGCGCGGTGTGCCGAAAGCTGTGCCTAATGTTTTATCGACACTGCTCCACAATACCAAACCAAAATCTGTCAGAATGGCTTTCCCTGTATTGTTATCAATTAAAACATTGGAGGGTTTTATATCACGGTGGACAATCCCATTGGCATGAGCATAATCTAATGCCGAGGCGACTTGTGTCAAGACATCAATTGCCCGTTTGACATCCAGTAAACCACCTTCCCGGCGTGCCTCATTAATTTCATCAGCAAAATCATGCCCATCAATAAAGCGCATAGCTAAGAAATAGACACCTTCTAATTCGCCAAATTGATAAATTGGGATAATATTATTATGCTCTAACTGTGCAACTGCCCGTGCTTCTCGTTTAAAGCGTTCAGGTAAACTATCATCGTCTTCAGTAATATCGGGTGTCAGCACTTTCACGGCGGCGCGCCGACCTAATGACACGTCCTCGCCTATAAAGACATACGACATCCCACCAGTCGCTAACTTCTCTTTGATGAGATAGTCACCGAGTTGTTTGCCAACCATATTCTGCTTGTCTACCACGATTGCAGTCCTTTCTACGATAGATGCCCTCGAATGGGTCACATTACAGA
The DNA here is from genome assembly GCA_964352825.1 of uncultured Anaerolineaceae bacterium. Taxonomy (GTDB): domain Bacteria; phylum Chloroflexota; class Anaerolineae; order Aggregatilineales; family Phototrophicaceae; genus UBA6055. The sequence continues at coordinate 8,956 of CAYGTY010000062.1, read as the reverse complement.
CAGGACATCCCCATTACCTGCCACCACCTATTTTACCTTACTCTAGTGTACGCGACTATAGATTGATTGAGTGTAAATATGTTGTAACCTTTTTGGTGCTGAAAATAAGCATACGATAAGGTATTTTATGATTTTCAGACAGAACTCCAATATAAATGTGCTGTCAAATTAAATCATATGCAATAAGATAGGGAGACATCATATCGGGAGCATATTATGGATTATAAACAATTGGCAGGCGTAGACCTAGACGAATATTCTTTGGTCGAGGTAATTGGTAGTGGGGGCATGAGTGCAGTCTATCGTGCCTATCAAGAAGAATTAGAACGGCATGTTGCAGTGAAAGTCTTGTCATCACAGCTTGCGAATGACGATAATTATATTACGCGCTTTAACCAAGAAGCTAAGATTGCTGCTTCATTAGAACATCCTCATATTGTACCTGTTTATGATTTTGGTATTCATCGTGAAATGATGTATGTGGTGATGCGTTACCTTACTGGTGGGACTCTTCGCGACAAAATGCGTGGTGAAGCCATGAACCCCAATGAAGCCATGAATATTATTAGTGCTGTTGCTCAAGCACTGGATTATGCACATGGGCGACAAATTGTGCATCGTGATGTCAAACCGGGGAATATCATGTTTGATACACAAGGCATGGTCTATCTTGTCGATTTTGGTATTGCACGGGCAACCCAACAAGATATGAATCTGACTGCCGAGAATATGGTCATGGGAACACCGCGCTATATGCCACCTGAACAATGGAAAGGGGTCACACCCGTACCTGCAACTGACCAATATGCACTGGCTGTTATTGCTTATGAGATGTTTACAGGAATTCCAGCATTTGCAGGGACATCCTCACAAAACTTGATGTATCAACACATCAATGATACGCCAATGCCTGCCAATCAAGCGAATTCGCAATTGTCGCCAGATGTTGCAACAGTGTTAAATCGAGCAATGGCGAAATCTCCAACTGACCGCTATCCATTAATCAGTAACTTTGCGAATGCCTTACGTCAAGCTATCTTGCAACCACCGACACCTGCAACCATGCAACATCCAGTACCCGAAACTGTTCAACACCAAGCTCCTGAAACAGTCCTTAATCAAAGAGCGCCACAACCTGCACCTAAACCACAGCCATCTTATCAAGCTCCAGCACCTTCCCATCAAACCGAGCCAGAACGCGGGACATCAACCACAACATCAATTATTGGTGGTGGACTGATAGGGCTGATTTTATTAGTTGTTATTGTTATCGTGGGGGGCTTTGCGATGACACAATTTAATAATCGTGGTGATAACGATAATGATTCTGATGTCGCTGTTGTTGATGACAATGATAACGAAGACACATCACCAGTAACATTACCAGATAGCCCAACTGTAACCCCCTTACCACGCCCTGATATAGAAATTATCGGTTTGACCAATGATGTTATCAGTGAACGCGCAATACTGGTTAACGAACCGACTATTCCTGTACGAGATGCAACCTTTAGCCCTGATGGACAGATTATTGTCTCGGCACATGGGGATGGCACGATTCGGTTTTGGCGTGATGGTGTGCCGACCATTCGTAATGCTCATCAAGATGTAGCCAGTACAGTAGACTTCACACCGAATGGACAATTTGTTGCCTCGGGCGGGCGTGATAATGTTGTGCATATTTGGCAAGTCGATACTGCCGAAAAAGTGCAATCACTGACAGGGCATACAGCTGTGATTCGTGATTTAGAATTTAGTGCAGATGGGACACGGTTGGCGACAGCCAGTGAAGACCAGACGATTCGGATTTGGCGCGTGAGTGATTGGTCATTAGAAGCGACGTTACGCGGACAAAACAATACAGTTTACTCAGTTGCTTTCAGCCCTGATGGAACATTATTGGCATCAGGTGGGCAGGGCAATCGTGTTCATCTGTGGGATATGACGGAGTTACGTTTCAATCGCTATTTAGATAGCCATACAGAAGCAGTACGTGATGTCGATTTTAGCTCTGATGGTCGCAAATTGGTGTCTAGCAGTACCGATAACACCATCAAAATCTGGGATTTAAATAGCAACTCCGTTTTACAGTCGATGGACGGTCATGGGCGCGATGTCTGGACGGTTGTCTTTAGCCCTGATGGTCAGATGATTGCTTCGGGCGGACGGGATAACAATATGCGCTTGTGGGAAACCGAAACAGGCAAAGAACTCCAAAATATCACCAGCATGAGTGGTTGGGTACTCGGTATCGATTTCTCGGCAGATGGTTCAAAAGTTGTTTCCGCCAGTGGTGATGGGACGGTTCGCCTCTGGGAGTAATGCTCAAAGGTAGGACTCATGCTAATTGCTGTTTTTGAATTTCATCTCAGGATTAACGATTAATGCGCCGACAGCCACTTGTGCTTCACGCATATCGCCATTTGATTTGTCTGCATAGTAGGCTATGGCTTTCAGTTCATTCCGAGCTTTCAATAGTTCCATGAGTTTATCATCCATATAAAGTGGGGCATGGTCGCTATTGCGTAAACGAACCAATAACATCAACGATTCTGGACGACGAATCAGATATTCGATAGCGCGCTCTGCATCTTCTGTAGTTACGCCTGAGTGCTTTTGATAATAGTCTGTTGCCGCTGTAATTTGTTTTGTTCGCACGAGGTCAAGCATCGTTTCGTCTACATACTTTATATTCGGGACACTCTCTGCGCGCTTACGGCGAAACGAGGACCGTAGGATTACAATGCCAACAATAGCCACAATAACAATAATTGCTAATGTTGTAGGTTCCATGAATAACTCCTCTACTCAAATTCTTAGTATCCAAAGTATTTCAGAAATTATTACTAATATTATAATTTTGGATGCAAAATTGCGCTAGTGACCGAATGATATAGGATATTGAATGAAATTTTTGGATGAAGAGGAACGAGACCTATCATCAAAGATAGGCTCGGCTCATCATCAATAATCTAATGGAATTTGAATAAATAATCAGGTTTGCAGGGATGAAGCCGTGTCTTCATTCGCATTATTCGGGCGCACACATGAGTAACGCCCCTACATATATCCGAATTAATTGCGAGACAAACCAATAAGTTATTTGGGGTGATATGGAACAACTGCATCACGACTGGTTAGGATATTACCATCTGCATCCACCAGACGCACACGAATAATTAAATCTATCGATTGTGTTAAATCAAAGGTATCACTCGCCACCAGATTGACCATGCCCGACCCTGTTGATGCAATAATCGGGTTAGGACGCGGTAACTCTGCATTGATGAAGGTGTCGTTGGGTAAGACCTGTACAAACTCTAAATTGGCGTTGGGTGGGCGATTGATAACTTCCCATGTCACACTGGCTTGGGCAGGTAAGGCGTTGACTTGGATATTACCATCGGTTGCTTGGAAAATGGTGATTTGGGGACGTTCATCATCAGCAAAGTTAATCTCTGTGCTAGCGACAGATTGCGTCCCACTGATTGAGACGGCTAATGTCGCGAGGTTATTTCCCTCATTTTTTTCAAAGTTTCCACTAAACACATACGATCCTGAGGATTGCGTCGGCAAAAATTCAACAATCGATTGCCCATTTGCACCAATCGATTGGTAGCGGACTTCTTCTACGGTATCTGCTGTCAGAATCCATGTCACAGTGGTGGTTTGTGCCGCGAGGTCAATCTCTGAATCGAATAGGACAATATCCCCTGAACTGCTTGCTGTGCTAGATACAGCAGTTGCAATTGGGGTTGGAACAATCGATGGGGGAATGTTAACAGGTAGCAATATTTGGCTGACTGCTATGAGGCGTTCATCGCTTAAGTCGAATAGGCGCACCTGTAAATCTACAAAATCAGTATCATCTTCAACCGTCGCAATGTTGACTAAGCCTTCACCTGAAGATGAAATAAAGGGTTCAGTACGTGGGAGTTCAACATTGACGGCTTGCCCATCGGATAAGATTTGAACAAATTCGAGGTTGCTATTATCGGGTCGATTAATAAGCTCCCATCGGACGGAGACTTCATTAGGCACAGATTGAAGCTCCTCGCTATCAGTCTCAAATTGGATAAACACAGGGGACTCTTCGGCAGGTATAAACACCATACCTGCGATAATATCATCCCACTTTGTACCAGTTTCCTCAAGGAAGGGGTTTTGCTCATCAAGAGCAGAATAATTGATGTCATATCCCATGCCTTGCCAAACAACTAACATATGTGCATAGCCGACTGCATCAGTTGATACAAGCGCAGGAACGCCACTGAGACTCACTTTTTTATACTCGATTGCTGTTGTACGGCTAGCATTCATATCTTCAGCCATCTGGGTTGGCAATAACTCCTCAGTTGGAACTGCCCGAATCGATAGTGAAGACGAATTGTCATTTAATTCAATTGTGATATCCATTGGAGAGGTGCTAGTGATGGTATAGGGTGAGGGGATACGGAGTTCAATTTGTTTAAAACCAACCACAATATCATCAGCCACGACTGTAAACGCACACAATATACCGATTATGATTCCAATCAGCCTCAAATGCTTCATTCCCATCTCCCTTAATCTATTTGGTAATTGAGTCCGTCTATCTTATGGGACATATTAGAAGATGCCAATAGTCCAATAGGTTCATAGACGCGCTGGGTTTTGCTACCTCTTTGGATTGTTGGGGTGTATTTCAATATTTGGGCATGGTGGATCATTCAAAAGCCTAACGCCGAGATACAGAGAGGCGGAGATACGGAGAATCAATGGATGATCGGTAAAAGTATCCTGTATTAAGTTAAAAACTGCCGACTCATCATTATCTTCGCGTTTTAATTTTTTGAGTGTTTGTTATCATTGCCAATCATCTTAAATATACTCGAATGGTTACAATAGATTGCGAGAACCTGCATAGTTTTTTATAGTATGGAAATATTCTTCGGTAAAGTCTGTCTTGTAGGGCTGACGACCTGTCTCAGCCGAAAAATTTAAAAGACATATCGAATGTAATTTAAAATTTTCATATAAACTTAGGTGCTTTTCCCCGTTTTATTATCAGCCTGCTCAACTCGCGCTTTATGCTGGGTATGCAGTCTCATGTCTGTTTTGAGTTTTTCGATTTCCTGTGCTTGAGTGTGTTGATTGTCTTCAAGTAGGTCAACCTGTTTCACCAATTCGGTATGTAAGGCGACCATCGCAATTAACACAAATTTGAGGTCTGCCCATACTTTGCCTAATATCTGCACCCGTTTAACCATCCGAAAAACAAATCCAATCACAGGGAATTGTAGTAGACGGCTACGGTTTTCTGGAATGCGATTATAATCCCATGTTTCAAAACGCTTCCGTAGCTCTATCGTCATGGCTGTCATATCGAAGTTGTCAGGTGTTTCGAGCGCATCATCTAAATTGATGTCGTCATAGGTAGGGGACGGTTGAGGCATTGTCCAGACTTTATTTTGAACACTGGGTTCTATTTGGGCGAGACGCTGCTTAATCATATGACCGATAACTTGCGGACTATAGTTTTCTTGGATGGTTTTTTGCCCCAAACGCGCCCGCTCTTGTGCAAGCTCAGGTTTTGATACCACCAGTTGCATCATTTCTGCAGCATGGTCAATGTCTGGCTCTGCCCACAACTGACCTGCTTCATAGACATGTATATTATCAGGTGTCGGAGTCAATGTATAACGTACAGGGAAGCTGTTATTGATATTCATAAAATCAGTATTGCTAGAAAAATTTGTTGCAATCACAGGCTTACCCAGTAACATTGCCTCCGCCATACCCAGACCAAATCCTTCAGACCGATGAAGCGATATATAATAATCGATGCTTCCTATGAGGTTAATCATGTCTTGGCGTTCAAGTGAATGCTCTATCAAGATATGTGTTATATCTGCTAGTTTGCGTTTAATAAGGTCGGTTTCTTCAGGAAAAACATCTGTGTGGTGTGCTTTAAGAATCAGTATTGGTGAACTAGGTGTATCTTTAGGGAAGGCTCTACGAAAGGCTTCGATCACACCGAATGGATTTTTACGCTCTAATGTCGATGAAATTGAAAATGAAAAGAAAAAAGTTTTGCGATTCTCAGGAATACCAAGTTCGGAAGCAGTCAGTTGTTTTGTTTGTTGAATATGGACGGGATAGGGAATGACATGAACAGGTATAGGACGTATCTGAGCAAAGGCTTGTTGTGCGAAACGGCTTGCTGTCCAGATTTCATCCACATGATAAAAGGCGTGATGAAACCGACTCGGAATTGCAGGTTGCTCCCAAACCCAATAGGCAATGGAGTATGAATCGTGTGTGAGGGATTGTAATTCGTTAAGGTTGAGTTGGCTATATTCCAGCACATTATGGGAGATTAAATTGACATCATACCGATAGCCATGTTTGATAGCATTATATCGTTCTGTCCATTGTGGATGTGTCAAATGTTTATCAAATTGATATTGATAGTCAATGTAACTGACAGGAATATCATTAGAAATAATTGCATCTAATGTTGAGCGTGTCGCCTCGCCCAAACCAATATCTATAGTTGTATCGCCAATGAAATTTAGCCCTCGCGATTCCATTTACAGCCTCCCACACTGTCCCTGATTTATATAAATATTGCTAACATATTGAGGATAATATGCTAGCAATATATGACTATTTTTAAATGTTGGTAGGGGCTGATCTAAGTTCAGCCCTTACGAAACTTATTTAGTCATCGAGTAAAGAATTGACTGCCTCAGCGACATGCCCTGGGGTGAGTCCATATTCTTCGTAGAGTTTTTCATATGGCGCACTTGCCCCAAATGTATCGACACCTAAAGTGATACCATCTGTACCCACATACTTTGCCCAACCGAGTGTCACGCCTGCTTCGATGCTGACGCGTGTTGTAATCTCTGAAGGCAGTACACTTTCTTTATAGTCATCATCTTGGTCTTCAAAGAGTTCCCAACATGGCATAGAAACCACGCGTACACGAATGTCTTCTTCCTCTAATAATCCTGCCGCATCAAGTGCAATCGAGACTTCACTGCCTGTTGCAATGATAATCGCATCAACATCGTTAGACTCATGTTCGGATAAGACATATCCTCCGCGCGAAACGCCTTCGTAAATACCTTCATCATTATCGGCAAGCACTGGCAAGTTTTGGCGAGTGAGGACAATAGCGGCTGGGTGGTCAAGCTCTGCAATCGTTGCCCATGCACCTGCTGTTTCGGTGGCATCGGCTGGACGGAATACATATAAATTTGGAATCGTCCGTAATGCCATCAATTGCTCGACAGGTTGATGGGTCGGTCCATCTTCACCGAGACCAATGCTATCGTGTGTAAATACATAAACGGTTGGAATATCCATCAATGCACCGAGTCGAATGGCTGGGCGCATATAATCGCTGAATGTGAAGAAGGTTGCGCTATAGGGCTTCACGATTCCGCCATGTAGTGAAAGACCATTCACAATCGCACCCATCCCATGTTCACGTACACCAAAGCGGACGTTGCGTTCTGTGGCGACACCATGTCCTGTATTATTCGCGCCTTTGATGAGTGTCTTGGTACTGCCAGCAAGGTCAGCATCGCCACCAATCATGGTAGGTGCGTATTTTGCTAGGGCATTGAGGGCTTCTCCGCCTGCATTACGGGTCGCAATATCTTTATCAGCAGACCAGCTTGGCAAGTTATCACGCCAGCCATCAGCAAATTCGCCAGCCATTGCACGATCCCACTCTTTAGCCAATTCAGGATATGCTGTACGCCATGCTTTATAGGTTTCTGTCCATTGTGCTTCTGCTGATTTTCCTGTGTCAATTGCGCTACGGAAATGTGCGAGTGCTTCATCTGGGATAAAGAAGGCTTCTTCTGTTTCCCAACCCAGTTCTTGTTTGACGAGTTTGACTTCATCAGGACCGAGTGGGCTGCCGTGGGCTGAGCTTGTGCCTTGTTTATTAGGGCTACCGTAGCCGATGATGGTACGAACTGCGATTATTGTTGGCTTATCGGTAACGGCTTTGGCTTTCTCGATTGCGCTATTAATCGCATCAACATCATTTCCATCAGCGACACTCAAAACATGCCAACCCATTGCTTCATAGCGTTTTGGAATATCCTCAGTAAAGGTCATATCCGTTTCGCCATCAAGCGTAATTTTGTTGTCATCATAGAGGTAAATCAATTTGCCTAATCCCCAATGTCCAGCTAGTGCTGAGGCTTCGATGCAGACACCTTCCATCAAGTCACCATCACTGACGAGGGCATAGGTGTAATGGTCAACGACAGTATGTCCATCACGGTTGAAGTAACTCGCGAGATAGGCTTCCGCAAGAGCCATACCGACTGCGGTTGCGCCACCTTGCCCGAGTGGTCCTGTTGTGGTTTCGACACCTGCAGTCTCGCCATATTCAGGATGCCCTGGGGTTTTACTCTCCCATTGACGGAAATTTTTGATGTCATCGAGTGACAAATCATAACCTGTTAGATGCAAAAGGGAGTAAAGCAACATTGAGCCATGTCCCGCGCTGAGGACAAAGCGGTCACGGTTCGCCCAATCAGGATTCTGTGGATTGAAGTTCATATGCTTCATCCACAAGGTATATGCCATTGCTGCTGCACCCATCGGTAATCCAGGGTGACCACTATTGGCTTTTTGTACGGCATCAATAGAAAGTATCCGTATGGTATTAATTGCAAGTGTTTGTAAATCTGTCAAAATCTGTCTCCTATCCCATTTCAAGTTATATGTTAAAACATCGTGTATTATATCATTAGATATTTATATTGAGATTAAGCGATTTCAGTATCTTGATAATTCTTAACTGTGATGATCCTCTCTATTACTGGATTATCGTATCAAGATGGTTTAGATGAGTGGTACAATCGTCCCAAAATATTACATTATATATAACTGTTCATGCTATACTGACCTTGTATTGATTACATAGGGAGATAGCCATGCGAACAAA
>CAYGTY010000061.1:0-29315 GCA_964352825.1 uncultured Anaerolineaceae bacterium | reverse complement strand
GATGCAACTTTGCGTTTTTCCATCAATAGTAACCTTCGATAAGAATGTATAAGATATTTGTAGGGCTGACGACCTGTCCCAGCCGAATTTTTGGAGTTAGATAAAGAATAGAGGTTTATAAGTCATAGAGTTCGTCAATGCGTTGATAGAGTGTCATCAATACATTATAAATAATCGGGCAGAGGGAAGCCCCTTCAATTAAATCATCAATCGTCCAACGAAAATCAGGTGTAAATACAGGATATGCACGACAGCTTCCAGGACGATGAGCATAAACACTACAGAGCTTACCCTTAAGAAATCCACAGGGTTTAGCTTTGAACCGCCCCCACTCACCAAATTTTTGTGCCGACTCGCGGTCAATATGGGTCGTAATCACATCATCCAGCGATACGTTAATTCCCACAGCAAGACGTTCTGCATCATCTTCCGTTAAGTAGACATCCAAAGACTGACAGCAATTCCCACATAAGGTGCAATCAATCGCATCAATAATCGGCTTTGCCACAGACTCCACCCAAGCATCAATCTGAGCATCCGTCACATCTAAATTGAGTTCCAGCATATAGCCCAGAACCTCAAAATCATCACGATGTTGTTTTGCCAGTATTTTTAGTTGGTCAAGGTCTGTGACAAGATTGGTCATATCAGTTCATCAATCCATTGAGGTAATGGCTCACGAGACTGAATCCAACTTTCAGGAATACCGTCTATTCCAGTTGAACAAGCAACAATTCCACATACAATCGCACAATTTGTATCCCTATCACCTAACCCACTTAAAGTTGTCCAAAAAGCCTCTTCAAAATTATCCAAATGACCACCAGCACACCAAACCACAAAAGGCACAGTATCAATCGCAAGCAAGTTTTTTCCATTACCTAAGGCGGATATAACTAATTGAACTGATGCTGACATAGGCAGATTAAGTGCTTGGTAGAGTTTTGCAGATAGCTGACTTTCGGGAACATTTTCTATAATTTGCCGAATAAAGTCTTGGCGTGATGGTTTAGGCTTCCCCCTAAATTGATATGCGATTGCTGATGCAACAGCTACTGTAACTGCACCTGCAATTGCCTCCTGATTGGTATGTGTTATCTCTGATGACAACTTAGATTGTTCAACTACTTTTTCCAAATCGTCATAAAAATACGCACCGATAGGAGCAACACGCATCGCTGAGCCATTCCCAGCAGACCCCATTCCACCATATCGAGCATGACTTAAGCTACGCCAATCCTCACCATTTTGCATATCTATTAATTGACGTAATGCGCCCGCACCATACCCACGAGACTTATCCAGACGGTCTGCAAAACTTTGCGCGAGCGCATCTTGATTAATTTCGCCACATTCTCGAAGAACATCATAAACCGAGGCAGTCATTAAAGTATCGTCAGTATATTTCCAGATACCATCAGGTAAAGTTCGTGATTTGATTTGTTGAATTGCATCATCTTCTTGTATAAAAAATTGGTCACCAAAAGCATCACCAACAGACAGACCCTCTAATGCAATTCGTGCATTCTGTAATCGCTGTTTAGCGTCCAAGTATCGCTCCAACAAAATCGCTATAGCCGTTTACAAAGTCCATAATCGACACACGCTTCTTACCCGCCAGTTGAACAACTTGTGGATAGTACAAGCCATCGCCAGTCCCAATCGCAATTTGCCCCTCTTTTTCGACAACTCGACCCATCTCAGCTCGCCCGTCACCGACTTCCCCAGCATGAATCTTAAGTTGTGTCCCATCCCAAGATGTAAATGTCCCAGGCCAAGGGGTGAAGGCACGTACCAAGCGTTCGATATTTTGGGCAGGTTGTGACCAGTCGATATTGCCTTCTTCTTTTTTGATTTGGGAAGCATAGGTGATAAGCGATTCATCTTGTTCTTGAGGTTGAATATCACCCGATAGATATTTGGGCAAGGTATCTATCAGTATATCGCCACCTACACTGGCTAATTTATCGTGTAATGTCTGCCCTGTGTCGTCATCAGCTATTGGAACAACCTGTTTGGCTAACATCGGTCCTGTATCCAAGCCAGCATCCATTATCATAATCGTAATGCCTGTTTCTGCATCTCCTTCACGGATTGCGGCATGAATCGGTGCAGCCCCACGCCATCTCGGTAATAGCGAGGCATGGACATTAATCGAGGCATATTTCGGCAAGTCAAGAACGACCTGTGGCAATATCTGACCAAAGGCAGCGACAATGTAAAAGTCAGCATCCCATTGTTTGAGTTCTTCGATGGCTTCGGGTTTGCGAATTTTCTGTGGCTGGAAAACAGGAATCCCCGCCTCCACTGCAACCTCTTTAATTGGAGACTGACGGACTTTTTTATTGCGACCTGCTGGGCGATCAGGTTGAGTGACAACACCAACAACGGTATGATGTTCAATGAGAGCTTTTAATGTAGGTACTGCAAAATCAGGTGTTCCCATGAAGACAATGTTTGCCATAGCGTGACTTGTTCCTTATGATTGAAGATGGTAGTATCGTTTCATTATTTTAGGTAATTATTTGGATACAGTCTATGATACAAAAGGAATGGGTTATTGCTCGCCCTGCACCGCAGTCCCACCTAAGTCAATATGATGTCAACCCAATCCTAGCACAAATCTTGTTCAATCGCGGTTTTGAAGACCCCGAAGAAGCTCAGCAATTCCTATATAATAAAGACCTCCGCAACGAAGACCCTTATATCATGAAAGATATGGAAGTCGCAGTTGAACGGATCGTCTCGGCTATAGCGAATCAAGAGCCAATCGTCGTTTATGGGGATTTTGATGCAGATGGGGTAACCTCAACCACCTTGATGTTACAAGTCCTGAATGCCTTAGGTGCAGATGTCATCGCTTATATTCCTGACCGCATCGAAGAAGGCTACGGTCTAAACACCCCCGCGCTTGAATCCTTAGCTGAAGAGGGTAAAAAGCTAGTCATCACAGTGGATTGTGGGATTCGGTCGGTTGATGATGTGATTGCAGGAACAGAAGCAGGTCTTGATATTATTGTCACTGACCATCACTCAATTGGACCTGAAATCCCACCTGCATTGGCTGTTATCAATCCACAGCAAACAGACTGCGAAGGTAATCCACGTTTAGCAGGTGTAGGTGTTGCTTATATGTTAGCAAAAGCCCTATTATTGCATCGCTGGCAAAATGACCGTGACAATTACCCTGACATTCGCGAATCGGATTTACTAGATTTGGTTGCAATTGGAACAGTCGCCGATATTATGGCACTCAATTCGAGCCTCAATCGACGCTTGGTCACGCATGGGCTACAAACAATTAATGAGATGCGTCGCCCTGGGATAAAAGCCCTCGCCGAAGTCACACGGCTCAAAGCAGGGAAAATCACGGCAATGGATATAGGCTTTGGTCTCGGTCCACGTATCAATGCGGCAGGACGGCTGAAATCTGCGATGATTGCTGTAAATCTCTTATCAGCAAAAACAATGGACGAAGCCCTACCCTATGCCCATGAATTGCAACAACTCAATATTTTACGCCAGCAACTCACACGCGATGCCCAAGCAACGATTAGTGAACAAATTGATGACAACCATGATGTATCGCTTATCTTTGCTGGTGATGCGAGTTTCCAACCCGGAATTGTCGGATTGGTAGCGGGACGACTGACTGAGGAATATTATCGACCAGCCGTTGTCCTCGAAATTGGTGAGGAGCAAAGTCGGGCATCGTGTCGGAGTATCCCTGAATTTAACATCACACAAGCCCTAGATGAATGTGCTGATTTATTGGTTCGTCATGGGGGTCATGCGATGGCAGCGGGGTTTACAGTTGATAATGTCAATATTGAGCAACTTAAAAAAGAACTCAAGCGCAAAGCACAAGAATCGCTTAAAGGACAGGATTTAGTCCGCACCCTCTATATTGATAAAGAGATTAACGCCAATGACCTATCAGAACATCTTGTCAATATGTTAGATGCACTTGAGCCTACAGGACATGAAAATAAACCTGCGAGCTTTATCATCAAAGATTTACCCGTGGTGAAATGTCACACAGTCGGCAAAGAGAAAAAACATCTCAAGGTCAAATTTGGATTAAATGGGAAAGCACCGATTGATGCAATTGGATTTGGTCTCGGCGAGTGGGCAACACAAATGCCACAGCGTGTCGATGTTGCTTTTCACCTTGAGATAAACGAATGGAACGGAAGACGAAATTTACAAATGCGATTGCTGGATATACGCCCAGCCGAGGTACACGCATGAGACAGTTTTTAATCCTATTGGTTTTACTCGCCATACCATTAAGCCTATCCGCACAAGATACCCCATTACCCGATTCCACAAATCGTTTCGGTATTATCGAAGGCTTTTGGATGCCAGAGCTTGCTTGTGATTTGAATGCTGGGTGGGAGCGTATTATCTTCGATTGGGCGCAACATCAACCCGAAAGCTCAGACGATTGGCATACTCTCAATGTCGATGACCGTTGGTTAAAAGGTGCAAGCCAATGTAATCGTGAAGTTGTCGCTCTTCTAAAAAATACACCTCAATGGGCAACCGATGGAACAGTAGGTGTCGGTGTTCCACGAGGATTAGATGCGCCAATTGATAGCCCTGAAAACGTGTGGGCAATCTTCGTCCGCAAAGCTGTTGATTATTATGCCAGTCGGGGTGTCAATCACTTTATCATATGGAACGAACCCGATATTTCGGCTGAGACCTATGGGTATGAGTTTGAGGGCGAGCTTGAAGATTATTTTATGATGCTCAAGGTTGCCTACCTCGTTGCCAAAGAGACCAACCCATCAGCAGAAATTCACCTTGCAGGCACAACCTATTGGCACGATGTCAATGAAGGGCGTACACCCTATATGGAACGTCTGATTGACCGCATCCTAGAAGACCCTGATACAGAAGCAAACGGTTATTATTTTGATGTTCTCAGCTTACATATCTACTTCCGTACAGAAACAGTCGCAGAGATTATGGGTATCATGCGTGAGATGTTGGATTCACACGGCTTAACAGAACACGCGATTTGGATTAATGAAACCAACGCCGCCCCAACTGATGACCCAGAGTGGCAAGTCGTCCGCCCTGTATTCCAACTTGACCTAGACCAACAAGCATCGTATATTGTGCAAGCAACTGCATTGGCATTAGCAAGTGGTGTTGAGCGACTAGCGGTCTATAAATTATTCGACCAAAATTTACCTGCTGGTGCAGAATCATTTGGTATTACCGTGCCGTCAACTGGCGCACCACGCCCAGCGTATCGAGCTTATCAAATGGTTGTTGAGCAATTTGCAGATGTGACATCAGCAGAGTGGATAACAACAGACGATTTAAGCCTTGTCCAAATGCAGGTCGAAAACAGTCACATACTTACGGTCATGTGGGCGCGACAAGATAATCCTGTACAAGTCACGATTACAGGGACAAGTGATAAGGCATATCAAATTGATCAATATGGTAATATGATACTCAGTCGCCCGATGGATAATGTTTATACATTAGATTTAGAGCCTGCCCAATGTACTGATACCGATGGATGTTTTATCGGTGGAATGGTCAAAATCTTAGTACAGCCAGTCGGTGAGATGACAATTACACAAGTTAAACCGAGCAATACTATAATTTTTGAGAATTAGCAGGGGGATACCTTGGAAGAAAAACCAAAACGCGAAGCAGGAGAGTTAAAATTCTCCTATGGTGGACAAGCGGTAATTGAAGGCGTGATGATGCGTGGCGCGCATTCGATGGCAGTTGCTGTCCGTGACCCAAATGGTCAAATTGTGATACATGAACAACCCCTGAATGCGACACTCTATCGTGGACGAATTGCCCGCACCCCATTTTTACGCGGTCTCATCGGGTTATGGGATGCGATGGGTTTAGGGATTCGTGCATTGATGTGGTCGGCTGATGTTGCACTTGATGAAGAAGAAGACATCAGTTTCAATGGTCCGATTGGCTGGGCAACAATTGCATTTTCCCTGCTCATCGGTGTTGGTTTATTTTTCTTATTACCCACAACCGCCGCCACAGGCATCGGTAATATGCTGGGACTCAGCACCACAGCAGAAGAAATCGTACTCGACGAAGAGGGTAATGAAATTGTTGTCGAAGGTGAAGGCAGTAGCAACTTCCTCGCTTATGAAGCCTTACCTATAGGTTTTGATGCTTTTGTCATTAACTTGATTGAGGGATTTGTACAGCTAGGCATCTTAGTTGTATACATCTGGTTTGTCGGGCGTACAACCGATGGCAAGCGGATTTTCTCGTATCATGGTGCAGAGCATAAGACGATTAATGCCTATGAAGCAGGCGATGAACTCACCCCTGAGATTGTTAGCAAATACCCAATCGAACATCCTCGTTGTGGGACGGCATTTTTGTTGACGGTTGTATTTGTCAGCGTATTTGTCTTTTCGCTGATTGGTCGCCCATCATTTGCATTGTTGATTTTGTCGCGTGTTATCTTTATCCCTGTGGTTGCAGGCGTCGCTTATGAATTCTTGAAGTACACTGCATCCAATTTGGATAAACCGTGGATTCGCTTCATGATTAAACCGAATCTAGCCCTACAACATCTGACAACCAATGATCCATCTTTGGATATGATTGAAGTCGCGATTACATCCTTTAAACGGGTTCTTCTCTCTGAGGGCATCATATCCGAAGAAGAAGCTGAAATACCACCACCGAATCCAGAGGTAGCCTACTCCCCCGGTGGAGATTAACCAGACTATAAATATCACAAAGGCGATTGTAGCAATACAGTCGCTTTTTTATTTGGCTTTATATCCCCAAACAATAAACATCGGGTCATGATTGCCCGTCGTATGAATCGCAGTATTTATATCATGCCAATTCCCCGATGACTCAAAATAGCTCGTCACTAATGCCAGATGCTGTAAATCACTCATAGATGTCCACACTGCGACTGCTTTTGTTGGAAAGCAACGATTCGAGAAAGACACAACAAATATCCCATCTTGCTGCAAAACGCGATTCACCTCAGCAAAAACTTGTATGGGGTTCGTCAAATATTGAACGGATACAGCACAAGTCACAGCCTGGTAGGTATTAGATTCATACGGTAAAGTCGGGTCTGTATTGAGGTTATGCACGATATAGTTATCGACTTGAGGGTTATCCGCCATTTCTTCGGCATTCATTCCAAGTGCATCAACCTGTTTAGGATTTAAAGCATCGGGATAATGTGACCGCCAGCTACTCATCAAATCAAGATAAACGCCATCTTTAGGCAAAAGCTCCTCATATGTTTCAGATAAGACAGCAATTGCCCCCTCATCAATATGAACAACTTTACGGGGGTGGATATAAAATTGTCTATCATCACTTTCATCATATCGGCGAAAATAGTCTTTTGGGAAATTCATCGATTGAGTTGCTCCATTTTTATCCATCAGTATCTACGTCTTAATTAAGTCTTGGTTTAGAGCAACTTAATAATTTACAGAATTCTATCCCTCATTAGCTAAACGCTTCAATTCATAGAGTTTTGTCAGGGCTTCCAATGGGCTTAAATTATCCACTTCAATCGACTTTAATGCATCGACAGCAGGGTTGTCGGGCGTATCAAAAAAGCTCATCTGCTGAGGTCCTGATTTTGGTTTCCCTAAGGAAAAGTCGCTACCGCCTTCTTCAAGCTGAACCAGTAATTCTCGTGCGCGTTCAACAACAGGGCGTGGCATCCCAGCCAATTGCGCCACATGTACACCATAACTTTGGTCAGCCCCACCCGGTAAGACTTTATGCAAAAAGACAATATCTTCACCCTGTTCTGCAACCGCCACATTATAATTAATTGTACGCGGTAAAATATTGGGCAATTCAGTTAATTCATGATAGTGTGTCGCAAATAAAGTTCGACAATTGAGGCGCGGGTTATTATGGATATATTCGATTACAGCACGTGCAATCGCTAGCCCATCGTAGGTGGATGTTCCGCGCCCAATTTCATCTAAAATCAAGAGACTGCGCTCGGTACTGCCTGATAGCAACCTAGCTGTTTCCACCATCTCCACCATAAAGGTACTTTGCCCAGCATGGATTTCGTCCTGTGCGCCAATCCGTGCAAAGATACGGTCAACTAACCCTATTGTCGCACTATCAGCAGGGACAAAACTGCCAATCTGTGCCATCAATGTGATAATGGCGACTTGTCGGATATATGTTGATTTACCCGACATATTGGGTCCTGTGATGATATGAACACGCGACCCTTCATCAAATAGGCTATCATTTGCAACATAGCGTGTGGTGGTTTCTAATAATCGTTCTACAACAGGATGACGACCCGACTCAATATGTAGGACATTATCGTCAGTTAAATATGGGCGCACATACCCTTCGCGTACAGCAACATCCGCCAATGACAGAAAACCATCCAAATGGGCAATCGCACGAGCCGTCTTGAGCAATATCGCACGATGTTCCATGAGCTTCTGGCAAACTTCTTCAAATAAACGACGTTCCATCGCCAGAATTTCTTCTTCGGCATTCAATACTAAAGTCTCATATTCTTTCAGTTCGGGTGTGATATACCGCTCGGCATTAACTAAGGTTTGCTTACGAACATAATCTTCTGGTACTTTATTAGTATGTGCTTTTGTAACTTCGATATAATAGCCAAAGACCTTATTAAAGCTCACTTTGATGCTGGCAATCCCTGTTCTACGTCGTTCATGCGACTCTAAATTGGCAATCCAATCGCGCGCATCTTGTGTCGAATGTAAAATATCATCCAATTCATCCGAATAACCATCACGAATAATACCTGTATTATTAAGTGTTGCAGGTGGTTCATCTTGAATGGCTGTCAAAACCAAACTCAAAGCTGGGTCACAGGGGTCAAGTCGCTCAGCAATAGCCGATAAATTATCGATTTCGTCGATTAATTGTCTTAAACGCGGAATCACCGATAAACTATCGCGCAAGGCAATTAAATCTCGTGGTCCTGCTTTCCCGATAAGGATACGGTTTGTCAGGCGTTCAATATCAGCCACTTGTTTAAGTTCGACAGCAATTTCGTCTCGCAGTATCTCACTGGTTGATAAGGCTTCAACTGCATCTAAACGAGCATTGAGGCGATGAATTTCTAATAGAGGTTGATTTAGCCATGTTCGTAAAAGACGCGCCCCCATCGCTGTCACAGTACGGTCAAGAATACCAAGTAAGCTACCATGTGTTTTACGAGTCCGAATCGTCTCCACCAATTCCAAATTTCGACGTGTGAATTGGTCAAGCACCATAAACAATGCTGTCGAATAAGACCGAATATTCACCAATTGCGCGAGTGAATTTTTCTGTGTCACCCGTAAATATTGCAACACACCACCTGCGGCTGCAACTGCAAAGCGCTTGTCTTTTAAACCATAGCCATCCAGTGTCCCAACCCGAAAGTGGTCACGGAGCAATTGGTCAGCACCCGCATATTCAAATGTCCAATCTTGCACACTACTCAAATGAATCCCCTCAGGCATGGTGACACCGCGCTCATACCAACTTTCAGGGATAATCACTTCACGAGGATTTACACGCGCCAACTCCTCAAACACGAGCATCCCAACATCATCACCATCAAATTGGGTTGTGCTAAATTCACCTGTCGAAATATCAGCAAAGGCAATACCTGCCTTCGTCCATCGTCCAGTTTCAGGGTCACCAACAGGTAAAATGCCCATCAGGTAATTGGGTTTGCCTTCATCTAGCAACGATGGTTCAACCAATGTCCCTGGGGTCATTACCCGTGTGACTTCGCGCTCAACAATACCTTTGCCTGTCGGTTCTGTGATTTGGTCACAGACAGCAACGTGATAGCCTTTTTCAATCAATCGTGCGATATACCCATCAACCGAATGATGCGGAACACCTGCCATCGGGATTTTTTCTGCACCTTTACTAGAAGCCCTTGCTGTCAATGTAATATCGAGTTCACGCGCCGCAATTTCAGCATCATCATCAAACATTTCATAAAAATCACCCATACGAAACATGAGGATACAATCTGGGTATTCACTTTTGATGTCGAGATATTGCCGTCGCATTGGGGTCAAACGCGCCATAAAATTGTCCTATTCATAAAAATTTGTATTGATTGAACTTAAACCCTGTCGGAATTCATGTTATTCTATCAGGGGCGATTATCTGCTTCAAGCTAGATAGCATGTTTGTTCGTTAATTGATATTCACATAAGGGAAAGATTAGATGGGAAAACAGATTATTGCAGTCGATTTGGGTGGTACACAAATTCGTACAGCGCGCTATGATGAAAAACTCAATATATTGCAACGTGAAAATACGCTTACACTTGCAGATGAAGGCTTAGAGCCAACACTTGAGCGTATTAAAGCCTATATCCACAAAGTGATGCCGGAAAATCGTGATGATGTTCTGGGTATCGGTTTTTCAGCCCCTGGTCCACTCAATCCGAAAACAGGGGTTATCGTTGCACCGCCCAATCTACCGGGTTGGCATAATGTTCCATTGGCAGACATGATCAAGGAAGAATTTGGTGTACCTGTTTATGTCGGTAATGATGCAAATGTTGCGGTGCTAGCAGAAGCGTCCAAAGGTGCGGCACAAGGGTGTCGGCATGTCGTCTTTTTGACCATCAGCACAGGTATTGGTGGTGGGATGATTTGTGATGGATTGCTCCTATTAGGTAATGAAGGGCTGGGCGCAGAAGCAGGACACATCCCAATGATTGTCGCAGATGGTCAAGTTTCTTCACTGGAACTTGAGGCATCAGGACCATCGATTGCGAGACAGGTTCGGCAACGTATTACATCAGGTGAACCATCAATCATTACAGATTTAGTAAATGGTGACTTATCGAAAATTGACGCCAAAGTCGTCGGTCAAGCAGCCGAGCAAGGTGATACGATTGCCATTGAACAACTGGCTTATGCAGGTCGGATTGTAGGGCTTGGTATTGTGACAATGTTACATTTATTCAACCCCCAAATGGTTGTTTTGGGTGGTGGTGTCGTAAAAACTGGTGATTATTTATTTGAGTCCATGCACAAAGCCATACGTGAACATGTAATCGACAAATCCTATATCGAAAACCTCAAAATTGAGACTGCTCAACTAGGGGACGATGTTGCACTCGTTGGCGCGGCGGCATTGGTTGTAACCGAGGGTGGGAATGTTGATATTAGCGAAATAGATAAACGATTCTAGCATAAGAACTGTAATAGAATTTGTCAGTATTATCACGGCTCATATGAAAAATTGATACAATCACATCATGTTAATGCGACCTGATTCTCGAACCCAACAACGCGATTTTCTCTTAGAGATTACTCGCGCAATTACCGCTCAGCTTGATTTAAGCGAAGTCTTGCGACGTGTACTTCATGCCTCTGTAGTTATGCTTACAGGGCGTGTCGGACTCGTGGCATTACGTGATGAGCATGATGGCATGTTCTATGTCCGTGCTTATTCAGGGATTACACCTGAGCATGTGCCAGCACTCAATGAAAAATTACAAGAACTCATGGATGGTCGCAGTGGTGATGGCTATAGCCGTGAGTTCTTGAACAAGAAATTACGAGATATGGCAGATACGATTGACACCAAGCTCGCACAATCTGTCGCAATGCCACTAGTCTTTGCACAAAATCCACTGGGTTTATTAATCGTCTTTCGTTCATATCAAACAACCATCACAGCAGATGACTTAACGACCCTACAGAGCTTTGCTGACCAAGCCGCGATAGCTGTCCATAACGCACAATTATATGGGCGTATTAATCAAGAACGCCAACGCCTCGCAGCAATACTCAATAATAGTGGCGATGGTGTATTTACCCTCAATCCTGATTTGACATTTCAACAAGTTAATCTTGCATTCGAGCGTATGACAGGCTGGGTAACAGATGATGTCATTGGTTTACATAAAAGCGAAGTCCTCATATGGGATAAGCTGGAAAACCATGATTTAGAGACCGCATTAGATGCCGGTTGGATTAATCAATTCAAAAGTAAGCCCCATATTGAGACCCTCTATGTCGAAGGCGAGTTGATACGGCGTGATGGAATGACAATCAGTATTGGTATCACCTATGCACCCTTACTCACAGATGATGGGCGTGTCGTCAGTATTATCGCTAATGTCCGTGATATTACCAACTTCCGCAAAGCACAAGAGATGCAAAGTGTCTTTATATCCACAATCCATCACGAATTACGTACCCCAATTGCCATTATCAAGGGATATGCCAGCACATTAGGG
Organism: uncultured Anaerolineaceae bacterium; assembly: GCA_964352825.1. Classification (GTDB taxonomy): domain Bacteria; phylum Chloroflexota; class Anaerolineae; order Aggregatilineales; family Phototrophicaceae; genus UBA6055. The sequence continues at coordinate 17,058 of CAYGTY010000061.1, read as the reverse complement.
CGTGACGATGTTGAATGGGATAATACTGTCATTCGTGAAAATATGAGGATAATTGAAGATGAGGCAGATAGGCTGACATCCCTCGTTGAAGATTTATTGACGGCAAGCAAAATCCAAGCTGAGCGCGAAGTTAAACTCAATCTCGCAGATGTTCAATTAGAATCTGTCGCGGCACGGTCTGTCGAACGGTTGGAGGGACAATCTAAACATGAGATTATCTTGAGCTTCCCAGAAAACTTTCCCATTATACAAGGGGATGCCGCACGCTTACGCCAAGTCATGGATAATTTACTGACAAATGCAATCAAATATTCACCACCCCATAAAACCATTACGGTTGGTGGACGATATAACAATAAGAATGTAACTGTATTTGTCCGTGATGAAGGTGCAGGCATACCAGCAGATAAGCTAGAGAGTGTCTTCGAGCGATTCTATCGTATTGATGATGCCTTAACGCGCACAACACAAGGAACAGGATTAGGATTATATCTAGTCAAAGCAATCGTCAATGCCCATAATGGTGATATTTCTGTCAAAAGTACAGTCGGGCATGGTTCGACATTTTACTTCACCATTCCAAGAGATTAAAATAAGACCTAAACTAGAGGTATTCATCCAAAACATAATACGGAGATTGTATGTTAGGACCAACCCCCACCCCAGTTCGGTGTAGTTCATGTGGCACGCCAAGTAATATCGAAATTCGTACAGTTATTGATGTCAAACACGATCCAGAAGGAAAAGCCTTACTCGTTTCAGGGCAACTCAATAGCTTTAACTGTCCAGCGTGTGGCACATTAAATAACGTTAAAACCCCTATCCTCTATCATGATGCAGACAAAGAATTACTCATCGCGTTTGTTCCTCAAGAAATTGGGATTCAGCAAGGTACAAACGAAGAAAAGCTTATTGGGGATATGCTCAATCAATTAACAACGGCTCTACCGAAAGAAGATTTTAGAGGGTATATGTTCAATCCAAAACGAACATTAACCCTACAAGGTTTAATCAATCAAATCCTCGAAGCCGACGGCATCACCCCCGAAATGTTACAACAACAACAAAAACGTGTTGACCTTATTCAAAAACTTATTGAGACAAACCCAGAACAACGCGCAGAACTTATCAAAGCGCATGATGAAGAAATTGATGAAGAATTTTTTGGTACATTTGGAGCAATGGCAGCGCGTCTAGCACAATCAGGGCAAGCTCAACTTTCGATGATACTTGAACAAGTGCAAGAGGATCTATTAGAGAATTCGACATTTGGGCAAGAAGTTATTGAGCAACAAGAAAAACAGCAAGCCGTTATTGAAGAAGTCCGTAATGATATTGAGGCATTAGATGAAAATGCTGATAAAACCGACTTTTTGAAATTGTTGTGGAGCTATCGTCATGACGAAGAAAAAGTACAAGCTATGGTCGGCTTGGTACGCCCCATATTTGATTATGAATTTTTCCAACTCATCGCGGGTCAAATCCGCAGAGCACCTGAGGAAGAACAAGAAAACTTGGAAGCATTGCGCGACCATATTTTTCAATTAACCCAAGCCCTTGATGAGCAGTCAAAAGCCTTCATGCAACAACTCGCCCAAATCTTACAGACGATTGTCAATCACCCGAACCCAGAACAACTCATCCGTGATAATGTTGGTATCATTGATGACAATTTCATGATGATTCTACAAGTCAATATGCAACAAGCCCAAGAACGTGGTGACCAGCAAATGATGATGAGATTGCAAGAAATCCATCAAGTTATAGTCTCTGTTTTACAGGAAAATATGCAACCCGAGTTACGCTTGGTCAATGAATTATTAGGGATTGTTGATGATAATGAACTGATTGCAGAATTACAGAAACAAGCCCCCCAATACAAAGATACGCTCATAGACTTTATTGATGCCATTCATGAAGTCGTCGCATCACAGGGGCAAATTGAAGTAATGCAACGTATCGCGTTTATTAAAGCAGAAGCGCAAAAAATCCTTACCTGACGATTGCCCAACTGTCCATAAAGTACTATGGTAAAATCGCAGAAAAGCGTTAATCTTTGAAGTTAGTTTAATTTGTAGTTGAAGAGGATTGTATCTATATGAAAATAAAAAATGCCCGCTCCACCAAACTTATCGGGCTTTTTGTAATGGTAGCTTTGATAATGTCAGTTGTCTCTGTAGCATTTGCACAAGAAGAAGAAGCTGATAATGTTTCATCAAGTGACCCTGTCCAACGTGCATTAATTGTTGCAACAGAAGCAGTTGAGGAATTAGAAGGAAAATCAATCACCGTCGTAAATTGGAAGTTCTACCAAGATGATTGGGGAACACAAGCTGGGTGGCAACAATATAAAGCTTTCGGTATTGATAACTGTGTATCATCCGTTCTTGTGTTTGACAAACGCGATATTAATTTCGGCTGGACATTCAATCTTACAGATATTTCTGGCAATCGCTATCAAACCCGTGTGAGCTTTGATCTCAAAGACTCTGTTGTTTGTGATGAAGCAGCACCACCACCAGCACCAGCACCTGTTGTTGTCACATCAGTATCAGGTACTGTTGATCTCCCCGACGCTGTAGTAGGGTCTGCAAATGTAGATGGCTTTGCACTCGGTGGACACGTCGATGGTTTAACCCCACAAGCAATTGATTTAATGCGCTCTGCTGGCATGTCTTGGGTCAAGAAACAACTCCCAATTGGCGCAGGTGTCGGCAAGGGTGTCGAGTTCATTAACTCTGCACACGAAAACGGCTTCAAAATCTTATTAGGTGTTGTTGGCGATAAAAACGCACTCGGCGCAGATTTTGATGGATATAGCGCACAGATGGCAGCCTTCATGGCAGAACTCGCCGCAAATGGTGCAGATGCAATTGAAGTCTGGAATGAACCCAATATCGACCGTGAATGGACAACAGGTCAAATCAGTGGTGCAAACTATGTTCGCTTGCTAGCACCTGCATATAATGCAATCAAAGCAGCGAATCCGAATACAATCGTTATCAGTGGCGCACCTGCTCCAACAGGATTTGCTGGTGCCGCAGGATGTATTCCAGAAGTCTGTAATGATGATGTCTTTATGCAACAAATGGCAGAAGCTGGTGGTGCAAACTATCTCGACTGTGTTGGTTTGCACTATAACGAAGGTATCGTCGGACCAGAAGTATTCAGTGGTGACCCTCGTGGTGAATACCCAACTTACTACTTCGGTTCAATGTTAAACCGTGGTTATAGCCTCTTTGGTGGCAAGAAAGTTTGCTTTACTGAATTGGGTTACTTAAGTGGTGAAGGCATGGGCGCACCCATTCCTGCATCATTTGCATGGGCTGGTAACACAACACTCGGTCAACATGCAGCATGGTTAGCAGGCGCAGCTTCAGCATCCGCACAAAGTGGTAATGTCGCAATCATGATTGTTTGGAATGTCAACTTTACACGTTGGGATAGTGACCCAATGGGTGGATATGCAATGCTTCGCCCTGATGGTTCATGCCCTGCTTGTCAAGCACTTGGCGCAGCAATGGGTGGCTAAAACGCCCACTCGCTAATTGAATATCAAAGCCTCACAAATTGTGGGGCTTTTTTAATTAGTCCCCAGCACTCTGCAATTCGAGCTTATCTTGTTCAATGTCAAAATGACCTAACTGTTCATTGTAACGGTCTAAGACATAATGCCCGTAATCTTCAAAATGTCCTTTGACATGTCCTTCATCAATTTCAGCAGAAGCTGTTGGTTCTTGTGCCTGTTGTTGGAATCGCTGTGCTTTACGACGATATTCCCATTGCTCCAGCCAATCCCCAATCGGTAACGATAAAATAAGCTCTAAGCCCCGTTTGAATACCAAGCCAACTATATTCTGCTTCGCATCTAACAAGTCATAAAAAGGTTGGTCAGCATTTGGCAATACTGTTTCTGTCCATCGATTTAAGTCACGCAATTTTCGATATAATGTCAAATTGGATAAGGGCAATAATTGAGCAATTTCATGAGCAATATATAAATCTTGTCTGGCTTGTACGAGTTGGTCACTTGCAAGAAAATAATTAGGACATATCTCAATACCGCGCAGTCGTATAATCCGTACCAACACAATAATCATGGCACGGGATAACCATACACGACCGGGACGTGTAATAATCAGATAATCTAAATCATCAGTGGCAGTTGAGGGATTCCGCATAGATAACGCACCTGTTATCCCAACAAGCTCAACAAAGGGGAAATAAGATAAAACGCGCCCATAAAAACGCATCTGTGGAGACAGCGTTTCCATCATTTTTTCACGTTCGTGACGCAGTTTAAATAACTCCGAGCGCATACTCAGAGCATAATATATTCCATCAGTTGTTGTTTGGCTTTGTAGCCATTTTGAGGTATTGAGCTGTTGTTGAATATCATCGAAATCAACAATTTCATTATAAATAAGAAAATGATGTATTTCCTGCACTGTCATCGGAAAATGAAAAATATCACCGTAAATCAAAGTCTTAAGAATTGCAGAATCCAGATTGTGCATTGTATCCCCAACAGCAATGGTTTGTTTTCACTAATTGTAGAAGGAAAGGTAAAAACACGCGAACAACAATTATTGTTGAGTGATGTTATCAAAACTCCATAACCATAGGTCGTCAAATGTACATGTCGTATCAATACCATCAAAATTTACGACTGCTGTACTGATTTCACCCATTAATGGTGTATATGGCATTGTACCGATATGTTTATTATCAATATATAGATACAAAGCATCGTCCAATACAATCACGATAAGAGAATATTTCTCATTAATTACTAAACTATCGCCATAAATTCCAACATCAAATAGATCTCCAGAACGACGTGATACACCATACTCACCTGCCATGTTCACATAGGCTAAGGTATAGTTTTCGGCATCAACATCATGGAATGTGATACCACATCCGCCAACCCCTTCACCCGTCGCAGAAATTGAAAGTGTCCCACCCATTACAAATTGCTCAAATTTAATTCCTGAAACCAATGGGAAGCGACTGACACCCGGTTCGACATTTCGTATAACATTTTGTCCAGATGTGAATTTAGGCTCTCCGTCAATTGGCACAATTTGTTGGCGTTCAAGGATATTAATTGTTGAGGGATAATTCATACCCGTCAAAATTTCAGGAAATGCGAGTTGACCACCCACTTTAGTTGGAATTGTCATGAGGGCTTCATCCAACATCAAAGTCACCCGACTATTAAAGGCATTTGCTGTAATCACCACAATACCCACATTACCTGATTGGGTCAAAGCATCATCATAAACAGTACCAATTAATTGACCGTTATAGACGACGTTTAAGGACGCACCACTCGTTAATATTCCCAGCGTAAATTCAGGCACGGCAGGTATAATCGCAGGATGTGTACTCGCGCCTTGTACAGTAACAACTTCTTCACCGTCAACCCGTTCAATCCGCCAAAAACCCTGATCATTTAATACCAGCCGATAAAAAGAGAAGGGGCTGATATATCGAAATATAATACCCACCTGCCAATTTGTTGATGCTGTAATTTCACGAAAGGTTGCTTGATAGTAGAAATCTTCATGTTGAGGGAAATGCTGAGCAAGCAAATATCCAGATTCCGCAATGCCTTCAATCTCAATAAATAAACGCTCATTTGCAGGTGTCATCTTAATGAGGTTTTGCGTATCCGTTTGCCAGTTTGAGAGGTTCATCGTTATATCATGTTGAACCAGAACATCATATCCAGGGAGTATACTCAAGCGATAATCACCTGATGTATTGTTGAATGCTACCACCTCAATGGTATATGTATCTGTTCGTGTGACCGCAAACGATTGGATTAAAGCATCTTTCACATCAGGGTAATCATAATCATCATTAGAAATAACAACATTACCTGAGCTATCAATCAAACGAATCATTGGGTCAAGCGACCCTGTTAACGCCTCAACACGAATAGAGACAAGCGTTGCTTCCAATACAATCCACTGAAATTGTTGTGTCTCACCATCGCTTAATGATGCTTCCAGCACAGTCCCAACTTCAATAAAGTCTGATTGCGCCTTTAACTGACCATTAAACGATAGGATCGCAATGATGCAAGATAGAACAAGAGTCGAAAATTTCATCATTTATCTTTGGGCATCCACGTTGTATAGGTATCAACCAGATAATCGAGATAGGCTTGATAATCCTCAAGAGACATTTCTGCACCAAACTCACCACGATGAAATTCTGCTTGTTCGATTCGACGAATATTCCCGGCTTTACGTAAATCACGAGACTCATCATCTAGCTTTTTCTTTTGACGCACATAATGCGTGGATAGACGCGATAAAGGAAGATTATCTAAATCTTCTGGTGAAGCAATACTATAGGTCACAATATATTCGCCATCTTGCTCTAAAGCATTAGCAACAACATACCATCCTTTGGGTACACGCGGATGACGAGGGGCTTCAAAGTGCCACATTAATAAGTTAACATTTTGCGTGGCATCAACCTCAAATTGTGTCTCCCCCTTTTGTACCAATTGAATGACATCGCCAAGCAGTTGTAAATAACGGCTACTCGGCCAATAACGCTTTGTCAAATTATCTGATAAATAGGTTAAGCCAATTGCAACAGCAAGGCTTGCGCCAACTACAATCAAACCACCATTCGGTATAATAGCGTTCAAAATAACAAAGCTAACAACAACACCAATCAAAAAGGTAAGGCAACCGACTGTCCGCACACCGCCATGTTCAGTATCAACATTGAACTCAACTGTTGGTGCATAATTCGGGTTATTCATATCCATAGTGTGTGACCTATATCTATTTTTGTGCCACGAAGATGACGCGCGATGCACGAGTATCATTCGGGGAATAACGTTCAAAATTATCCGTGAGTAATGATGATAACCGAAAACCTGTACGTTGCAATAGTGCCACAATCGCTTGAACAGGATACCCACGCAAAATCCGATTGGCCTCACTCCGTTGCCACAAATTACCCTCGGTTTTCTTGAATATCGCATACCGTCGTAAATGGACTTGACGCTCATAATCAAAATCATTGGTACTAAAAACCATCGAGCTATCTTCAATATCACGATATGCCAAACGATCACCGCGATTATAGCGTTCTACTAAGCCTTCAATCGTATACATATCAAAGACAAATAAACGCCCATCTTTGACACATTTATAAATATTCGCAAATGCCGCTTTAATATCATTAAGGCTATCTAGTTCATTCATAACATTCAGACTAATTGCCATATCCACTTGAGAAATATCACCAAAATCACGCATATCATGTTGATGAAAGGTAATATTCGGATATGTTGTTTGGGCTGAAGCAATCATTTCAGGGGATTCATCAATAGCAGTTACCATATAACTGTACTGATTAAAAAACTCAAGGCTTGCACCTGTTCCACATCCAACATCAAGGAAGGTTCTCCCCATCCATCCATTTTGCTGGGCGTAATTCACAATGCGACTAATAGACTCACGTCCAAATTGTCCCATATCGAGTTCATCATAAATTTCAGATAATATTGTGTAATTTGCTGGCATAGAATTTCCTCATCAAGAATAATATATGACCTGTCCTTATTTCAATTAAACAACAGGTTATCTCTATACTAGAATACTAAATTATGCCAATACAATAAACGAGGTATCGTTAGAAATTAGTTTAAGTCTTAGTGGCGATTTGTTGGCATCCAATATCCCTGCCCCGGAACAGTCACAATATATGTCGGGCGACGAGGATTATCTTCCAATTTTTGTCGTAAACGGGAGATATTTACCCGCAAAACAGAATAATCACCTTTATAATGGTCACCCCAAACACTGCGAAGCAATTCATCATGATGAATAACTTCACCAGCACGGCGCATGAGTGTCACCAGAATCCCATATTCAATTGGGGTCAGGTGGAGTCTCTTACTATTAATTTTTGCCTGACGGCGTGGCATATCCAACTCAAGCTGCCGAACAGTCAAATGTGTTTCAGGTTTCGGTGTCCAATCAACCCGTCGTAATAAAGCTCGCACGCGCGCAACAAGTTCCTCGGGTGAAAAGGGTTTCGCCATATAATCATCGGCACCTGCCTCTAAAGCCAAAATGCGGTCTTTATCTTGACCATACCCACTGAGAATAATCATAGGCATGAACGAGTGTGACCGTACTGATTTTAGAATGTCAATGCCATTCATATCTGGCAAATTAATATCCAACAGAACCAAATCAGGTGATAGTGAAGATATTTCACTTAAAGCCGCTTCGCCATGATCAACCGCTATTGCATCATATCCCGCATCTTGTAACAGGGTACAAACAACCTCAGCTGTATCTTCATCATCTTCTACAATGAGAATTTGTTGCTGGACACCATCAGGTGACAACATTACCATAATCAAACATCCATCTAACTAAAGTGTAACATTTATATTGTACTATAAGCTGAAAATTAAAGCGAATGGTATCCTATATAAAGCTTTTGTTTCAATTGTAAGGGTTTTGTCAAAAAAAACAAATCCAATCGGCATAGAAAATTCAAAAGTGTATCAAAATATACATTACCTTTATGATAAGACAGATTGAATATTAGGGTAATATTGACTGATAAAGTTTAGAAATGCACTACTAATGGGTGACAAAGGGTGTTTTAGGTTCCAAATCAAGCGTAAATCACGACTGAGTACAACATCTTCAATGGATAAAATACGTAACTGCTCCGTATCAATCTCGCGCTGTAAGGTATATTTCGGCAACAAGGTAACATTATCCCCACTATGAAGTGCTTGTTTAATGCTTTCAGGATTATCAAATTCAGCGGTGATACGCGGATGGATTTGATAGGTCGAAAAAATGTTATCCACCCATGACCGTGTATGACTCCCCTGTTGTCGCATAACAAACCCACATTGATTCAGCATATCAAATTGAATTGTTGATAATGTCCACCACGGATGATTAGGCGCAACAACCACAAACCATTCGATTTTTTCTAATATCAGAGTCTCTATATCATCGTAATTTGCAGTTTGTATTTCACCTTCAACAAAAGCCAATTCCAGCTTCAATAATTGAACATCACGGACAATGTTATCTGTCACAGATGTCTTTAGAGAAACTGTCAATTGCTTATATTGCTGGCGGAAATTTTGTAACCATTGTGGAACAAGGTAAATGCCAATTGTGGGCGTCGCCCCGATGTAAGTTTTACCTTCAGCTAAATTCGCAACATCCGTGACTCGATTTTCCGCTTCAGCCGCCAAAATCAATAATCGTTCAGCATAATCAAAAAGTGTTTGACCACGCTCGGTTAATTTAACACCACGTCGCCCACGCTGAAATAACTTAACACCCAAACTCGATTCTAGCTCCTGAATATGTTGGCTGACAGCAGATTGGGTCATATACAGTTGTTCAGCCGCACCGCTAAAGCTACCTTGTAAACTCGCAATATAAAAAATTTCTAGCTTATATAAATTTAGCATTATGTAACTCATTAGTGATTACTTATATCTACTATAAGTGTATTGCCATAGATTCATTATCGCTAGCAGAATATACTAGAATAAAATCATAATATTTGAGGACATGGCAATGACAAAGCGGAAATCAACAAAAACACAAAAACCAAACTCCACAATGATTATCGGTGTTATTGCAATTGTTGTGGTGTTATTTGGTGCTGTATTATTTCTAGCCAACCCAACAGGTGAAACAAGTGTAATTGCGACAATTCAGAAAATCTCAGCCAGTGATTATGTAGACAGCTATCAGGCTAATACAAGCCACATTCTCCTTGATGTACGAACACCAGAAGAATTTGCAGAAGGTCACATTGCAGGAGCAGTAAATATCCCTGTGCAAGAATTAGAACAACGCCTCAGCGAAGTCCCTGATGATAAGGAGATTGTTGTTTATTGTCGCAGTGGGAATCGCAGTGCAACCGCATCTACTATTTTATCCAATAATGGTTACAACGGAATTCATGATATGGGCGGTATCGTCGCATGGCAACAAGCAGGCTACCCTATCGAATAACGATCAACGATGATTCATATAAGAGTGTCATTTGACGCTCTTTTTTTTACACCATGGTATAAGTTATAGCTTATATCACACATTAGCAAATCTCCCTAATTCTCTATCACAAAACCGAATACACTCTAGCTATACATAAACAAGCGCATAAAAAAGAGGATAACCATGTTCCTATTTAACAAAAATAAAGGCTATGACGATATAGATAACACGACATATAGTGCCGAGTATGTTGATGCAAGTGTTGACCACCTCCTCGTTGATGTCCGTTCACAAGGGGAATATCAAGGTGGGCATCTACCCAATGCAATCAATATTCCATTAAATGAGTTATCAAAACGTGTAAGCGAAATTCCAAACAATAAACCTATTATCGTTGTCTGTGCATCAGGCAATCGTAGTAAAACAGGTGCTAGCAAATTGGTGGATGCAGGTTTCGAGAATGTATCAAACTTGAAGGGTGGCACAATGCAATGGATGATGTCGGGTAAACCTGTAGAACGTTAAATAGTAAGGAGTAAATATCATGATTCTCAAGTATTTCTATGATGACAAACTTGCCCAAGCATCTTATTTAGTTGGCTGTGCAGCAACGGGTGAAGCGCTTGTGATTGACCCAATGCGCGATATTCAACCCTATCTACAAACAGCAGAAGCCAATAGTCTAACAATTACCCATATTACAGAAACACACATCCACGCTGATTTTGTCAGTGGTAGCCGTGAACTGGCTCATGAGACAGGCGCACAACTGTACCTCAGTGATGAAGGGGATAAAAACTGGAAATATGCTTATTCACAAGCTGACCATGCTATTTTGGTGACTGATAGTGATATGTGGATGGTCGGTAATATCAAAGTTGATGTCATCGCAACCGCAGGACATACACCTGAACATATCGCTTTTATGATTACAGATACAGCAGGCGCAAACCAGCCAATGGGAATCTTCACAGGTGATTTCTTATTTGTTGGAGATGTGGGTCGCCCTGATTTATTGGAAGAAGCTGCTGGCATTATCGGAACAAAAGAAATCGGTGCGCGTCAACAATTCCAGAGTGTCAAACGCTTTAAGGAGATGCCCGATTATTTACAAATCTGGCCCGGGCATGGTGCAGGTAGTGCCTGTGGGAAAGCCCTCGGTGCAATTCCATCAACCACACTTGGATATGAAAAGCTATTCAATCCAGCGTTCCAATATGATAATGAAGATGAATTCGTTGAGTGGTTATTAGATGGTCAACCCGAACCTCCTAAATACTTTGCCCAGATGAAAAAAGTCAATAAACTTGGTCCTGTTATTGTTGCTGATATGCCTGACCTCTTGAAGTTAAATCGCGAATCACTCGATACGCTGATTGATGATAATAATCTCATTATTGACTTACGGAATGGAAGCGATTATGCACAATCTCATATACTGGGAACAATCAGTATCCCGATGTCAAATCTAAATTATTTGACATATGTCGGATGGTTTGTTAATTTCGAGCAACCTATCTACTTTATCATTCCTGATTCGGCTGACCCTTATCAAGTGATGCGCGATCTACAATCTATAGGGATAGATAACTTATCCTGTTACTTTGGCGAAGATGTCATTACAGGTAGTTCTACAACTCTACCAGAATTAAGTGCAGAGCAAGTGGCGCAACGGCTTCCAAAAAATGGTTTGATGATAATTGATGTGCGTGGGAAAACAGAATATGACGACCTCCACATTACAGGATCAACCCATATTCCACTCGGCTATTTACCAGAGCAGAGTACAACATTACCCAAGGATAAGACATTAGTAGTAAACTGTGCAAGTGGATACCGCTCACAGATTGCAACGAGTATCTTACGTCAACAAGGATTTACAAATGTCATCAATTTGAGTGACCCAATCTCCACTTGGTCACAGGTTCTACCTACTGAGTAACATAGATGAGGGGCAAACATGAGTCAGCCAGCAAAGCAATATCAGCATAAAACCAATCAAAATAAGGGATTTCGCATTCAGCAATATTTCCCCTTCATGGATTGGTTAGTCAGCTACAATCGAAATAATCTGACAGGTGACCTTACGGCAGGGCTGATTGTGGCGATTATGCTTGTCCCTCAAAGTATGGCATATGCACTACTTGCAGGTTTACCACCACAAGTGGGACTATATACCAGTATTCTACCGCTTATTATCTATGGGTTATTAGGGACAAGTCGGGCGCTTGCTGTTGGTCCTGTGGCGATGGTATCTTTGCTGGTGGCATCTGCGCTTGGCAGTCTCGAACTGAGTTCAGTTGCCCAGTATGTTCAATTAGCACTGATTCTCGCATTACTGGTCGGCGTAATCCAACTAGCAATGGGCTTACTAAAAATTGGCTTTCTCGTTAATTTCCTGAGCCATCCCGTTCTATCGGGTTTTACCAGTGCAGTTGGTATTGTTATCGGTCTCAGCCAATTTAAGCACTTAATTGGGGTCTCTGTCGCACGTACTGAATCGATGCCAGAGTTGACTAGTTTGGTTATTGAACAACTGCCCAATACCAATACAACCGTTTTGATCTTATCAGTTATATCAGTGAGTATATTACTCTATTTCAAATTCTTTCTGAATAACCACCTTACAAAAATCAATATACCTGAGCATATCATTACCCCAATCACTAAACTCGGACCATTGGTTGCAGTTGTGGTAGGTATTAGTATTGTTGCCATTGGACAGCTTGACATTGCTTATAACATCCCCATCGTCGGCGATATTCCTGCGGGATTACCTGCGTTGGTTATTCCTAATTTTGATTTAGACATCATACTTGAATTAGCACCCTTCGCCTTCACAATTGCGATTGTCGGTTATCTTGAAAGCATCTCAGTTGCAAAGGCTCTAGCCAGTCGTCGCCGACAAAAAGTAGATGCCAATCAGGAACTCATTGCGCTTGGCACTGCTAATATTGGTGCATCCTTTACAGGCGGGTATCCTGTCGCTGGTGGGTTCAGTCGCTCGATTGTTAATTTTACGGCTGGCGCAAATACAGGTCTCGCATCAATTCTTTCTGCCTGTCTTATCGCACTCACCATGCTTTTTCTAACCCCTGTTTTTTATTATCTGCCGAATGCTGTACTCGGTGCAATTATTTTAGTGGCTGTCATATCTCTATTTGACTGGGAAACCGTTCGTCATACATGGGATTATGATAAAGTAGACTTTATTTCACTTGCTGTAACATTCATCGCAGTCTTAATCATTGGTATTGAAAGTGGTATTTTGGTCGGTGTTGCGACATCAATCGGGTTATTTTTATGGCGGACAAGTCGTCCACATGTCGCGGTCGTCGGACAAATCGGAAATACGGAAGAATACCGAAATATCTTACGGCATGATGTCAAAACACACGATAATATCCTTGCGATGCGTATTGATGAAAGTTTATATTTCCCAAATGCACAATATTTGGAAGAGGTAGTCTTAAATACCCTCGCTGATAATCCAAAGGTGAATCACTTTATTCTCATCTTTAGCGCAGTCAATTTTATCGATTCGAGTGCGCTTGACATTCTAGAATCTCTACACTATTCGCTGAAATTATTAAATGTGAATATGTCATGTGCAGGAGTCAAAGGTCCTGTAATGGATAGATTACGCTACATCGGATTTGTTGATAGAATCGGCGAAGACAATTTTTACTTGAGTACGCATGAGGCGTTTACAACAATATCAGACACATAATATCTTCTAACACTTCACCGATGTTTTATCGTTATAATAAGGAAAATGGTCGATTATTGGAGGAATAAGATGCCCTTATACGACTACAAATGTACTGAATGTGACAATAGATTTGAAGCTCGCCATAGTTTTAGTGAATCCGCTCCATCTTGCCCAGCTTGTGGTCATGAAGAAGTCAAGAGAGTGATTACAACTGCGCCAAGACATGCAAAAGGCGCATTAACGCATGCAGGGGATGGTCACCGTGCCAGCAAGGAACAACTTCAAGATAAGTGGCGCGAAGAAACACCAAAACTTCGTAAGAAATTACGGGATAAACTTGGTGATGATGCTGTAAACAGTATCCCCACCCTCAATCACACTTATGATGATTAGAAAATTAGGCAGTCAACAGACTGTCTTTTTCTTAATATATTAAGTCCATTATGTATAGCATACAGCTTGACTTCCCTAAAAATTTAACGTATTCTTAAACTATTCTTAAACTACTGAACAGGTAAAATCATTCTCGCATTTGCTCCGATTTTGTTGCTAACAATAATCTATGGTTATTTGAATGGTTTACATGGTTCAGCCATTATTGTTGCCACAAGTATTTCTACGCGTGCTATCCGTCCACGCCTTGCCCTCCTCATTGCATCAGTCACCATTGGTTTAGGTCCTGCCATTCTTGGCGTAGCAGTCGCCAATACAATCGGTACAGAGTTATTAAATCCTGAAGCCATCCGTACCAATGTAATTATCGCTGGTTTAATGGGAGCAATATTCTGGAGTTCATTCACATTTTGGGCGAAAATTCCTTCTAGTATTTCACAATCATTATTTGGGGGCTTAATTGGTGCAGCGGTCGCCTATGGTGGAACACCAGCCATCCAATCACAAGGTTTAATCAAAATTCTAACTGCGCTTTTCATCTCCCCCGTTTTAGGTTTAATAAGTGCATTTGTCGTCGTGCGAGTGACTTATATGGTGAGTACGAGTGCCACACCCAAAATCAATCGTTGGTTTAACCGTTTACAAGTCTTGGTCACGATTATTATGGGATTGTCATTTGGGGCAAATGATGGGCAGAAAATCATAGCCATGTTTGCTTTAGGCCTACTCGCAACCCAAAATACACTATCATTTGAGATACCCCTTTGGGCAATTGTTTTAAGTAGTTGCACGATTAGCCTCGGTGCGCTTGTCGGGGGATGGCGTTTAATTCATACCTTGGGTGGAAAATTCTATAAAATTCGCCCTGTTCATGGCTTTGGCGCACAATTATCTGCAGGTATCATCAGCCTCAGTGCGGCAGTTGTAGGTGCACCTATCAGTGGTACACAAGTCGTCACAGCATCCATTTTAGGGGCTGGAAGTGCAGACCGTATTCAAAAAGTACGGTGGCATATTGCACAGCAAATTTTGCTAGGCTGGATTTTGACAATCCCCTTATCTGCATTACTCGCTGGATTTATATATATCATCTGTTTTTAAGGGGGTAAGATGGCTATTTCAATCTTAAGCCGTACATCACAACGTATCAAAAGTCTATTCCAGCGGCGACAAAATCTGTTTATCCAACGCCTCATCGAACAGTCTAGCTTGGTCGAAGAAGGTGCGGAAATACTGGTTGACTATATGCGAAAGCCCAATAATAAAAATGCGAATCTATTACGTGATTATGAAAAACAAGCCGATGAAATACGCCGTATATTGATTGATGAACTAAACCGCACATTTGTCACGCCAATCGATAGAGAAGACCTCTATACCCTATCACGGGCGATCGATGACATTCTCGACCATGCCTATTCCACTGTGAATGAAATGGAAATCCTCAAGGTCAAGCCAAATAAATATTTACAAGAAATGGCGGATACCCTCAAACTAGGGGCGGAAGAAGTTCATCTCGCGATGGAACGGCTAGAAGACCATCCAAACGTTGCGGATAGCCATGCAATTCGTGCAAAAGGCATCGAAAATGGGATGGAAGAATTATATGCAAATGCGATTGCAGAACTCTTCCAAAATCCAGAAGATTTAAAAGATGTCGTCAATATGTTAAAACTCTGGGAAATTTATCGCCATATGTTATTAGCTGTCAGAAGCGCAGAACAAGCAGGAAACATTATCAGCGATATTGTCATGAAATTCTATTAAAGGTATGACCATTTCATGAGATATAATAGTCTCATTGCATATCAATAGATTGTAGTCAAATGGTTCGACCTTTATACATCCAAAACGCCAACATCTGGGGACATGACAATACCAACCAACGTGACCTCTATTGCACAGATGTTATTCTGGATAAACCTGCGCCAGAGTCATTGGTTATTGATTTAGAAGGAATGACAGTCTATCCAGGATTAATCAATGCCCATGACCATCTGGAACTCAATCACTATCCACGCACCAAATTTCGTAAAGTCTATAATAATGCTCATGAATGGGGTGAAGATGTTGATAAACGCCTTAATACTGAACCTTATAAATCGCTACGACAATACCCCATCTGGGATAGACTGTTTATCGGCGGACTAAAAAACCTACTCTGTGGCGCGACGACTGTTGCTCATCATGGACCGAAATATAGGGAGATGTATCGTCATGATTTCCCCGTGAGAGTCATCAAGGATTATGGTTGGTCACATTCACTGCATTTTGATAGCGAAGAAGCCATCATTGCATCATATCAAAGTACACCAAAAGATCATCCGTGGTTTATTCATCTAGCCGAAGGAACTGATGAAATAGCACGGGGTGAATATCAACGTCTGAAAGCTTTGGGGTGTGTAGATAGCAGTAAAACGGTTTTGATACATACAGTTGGCATCAAGCCAGACGATGAAAAAGAAGGCAACTACCATTTCATAGTATTATGCCCAACAACTAATCAATATTTGTTAGATACATATCCGAATACTGCATTAAACTATGAACATGCCGAATGGACAAGTAGTTTGTTACTAGGTAGTGATTCTCGTTTAACCGCTGATGGTGACTTACTCGATGAAATGCGGTTTACAAGAGACTATGTTATTGATGCAGATGAAGCATTCATGGCTGGTATTAGTGTAACACCTGCTCTCACTGTATTAGGGATGGTGACATGGTATGCGACAGCACTAAATGCATCAGGTCGTGTGGGTAAATTAGAATCAGATGATTTTGCAGATATGGTTATTATTCAATCAGAATCTCAAAATGTAGATAATCACACTGAAGCCGAAGGACTCTGTAATAGTCATCGTGCTGACCTTGCACTTGTTATCAAGAGTGGCATCCCACAAATTGGCGATCCTGAGATGATGGCGAAGTTCC
>CAYGTY010000060.1:27212-29387 GCA_964352825.1 uncultured Anaerolineaceae bacterium | reverse complement strand
TAATTCCAAGGTTGTCCAATCTTCAGGAGCAAAAACATAACTAGACTCTAATTCAGTCAATAACTCAAGATTGACATAAATCATTGCTGTCGAACTCTGAATCGGAATCATCATCCATTGATCATTGACGGTTGCATGAGCCGTTACACTATCAAACCAATCGACTTGATGAACAGGCACATCAAATAAGCTGTCTTGGTCGGCAACAATATTATCCAAAGGTTGGACAATTTGAGCATCAAGAACACGTTGAGTTGAATCATCTTGCAGATGCAAAATAACAGGCTTGGTATCTAAATCGAGTTCAGAAGCCGTTAAGATGACCTCATCAGTTGTATAAGTTTCAATCTGAATCTCATAATCAGATTGTGTTGAATTGAAGGTATCAGCTTTTTCAGTTAGCCAAGCCAACACATCACCTTCATATGTTGTCCACATAAAGACAGGTTGTGCAGTTTGTGCAAAACTATTTAAGGAAACAAGTAACATACTAATCATCATGATGCTATATCTTAACAGTTTCAAAGGCATTGTTTTCCCATTTCTTATGATTTATTGCACGAATTGTTTCACAAATTGCAATTCAGCCCGACGACGACGATAAGTTAATGGCTCAGGTATATTATGAGATTTATAGAATTCGACCAACTCTCCCAAATAATCGGATAAGGGTGTATACGACAACCCAAAGGTCTCCTTACTAAGCGTATTGTCCAATTCACTCATCCATCGCTCGCTGAATGGTGAACAATCGGGCAAGAAGCCATTTGCTTCTAACTCGCTACGCTTGACCCTTATAATCTGTGGTTTAACACCCATTTTATCACCTAACATTGCCAAAAATTCAGCTAAGCTAACACGTTCATCTTGTGCGATATTAAATGCCTGCCCTTTACCCTTTCCAGTTTCTACGACACGATAAATAGCTTCAATAACATCCAGTGCATACACATGATTCAGCGCATAGTTTGGGGTCTCAGGAACAAGGACTGGTCCACCATCTTTCATCCGTAAATAATAATTATACAAGCGGTTATATTGGTCTCGCCCACTATTGACCATAGGTAAACGGAAAATCGTATAAGGGAAACTGTCTTGTTCCCATGCTTCGCGAAGTTTATCTTCAACATCACGCTTTTGCATCCCATAGTTCCATTCTTCATGGGCAAATGTATTTTCTTTAGGCGCAGGCATCAGACGACCATCGTAATCAGCCTCATAAAATGGACGTTGGATTCCCTCACGTACAAGGTAAACCTGCCCTGTACTAATTACAATATACTGTTCAACATTACCTCTAAAGATCTCTAATATATCATCCGCCTCGCTCCCCTGATACATCACAAAGTCAATCACAATATCAAAAGACTTTGCTAATAAAGCGCGACGCAACTGGTTGGTATCGGTACGGTCAGCATGTAAACGGTGAACTGTATCTGGTAAATCATCTTGTGTAATACCACGATTCAATATTGTCAGGTTATAGCCAGCCTCGATAAGCCGTTCTGCTAAGTAGTAACCCATGTTACGAGTACCACCGATTATTAATATTTTTTTTGACATAAGTTACTATCCTAGGTTTATCTATGGGTTCGATTATCAACAAAAAGAATTTAAATTATATACTGATAGTGTCCCATATTTTTACAACTGCCGAAACTGTTTAATGGGAATTATTATAGGTTTTGTACATTCTATACGTATTTTTTATTATTATCAGCCAAAATGGCTTTTTTTACCCTTGCGATTATACATGCTACATCGCTATAATTCTCAACCTACATTATCAATGATATGGTCCTGTAGCTCAATTGGCAGAGCAAGCGACTCTTAATCGTTAGGTTGAAGGTTCAAGTCCTTCCAGGATCACTTAGAATAATATGAAAAGAGCCAGTATTGTTGATACTGGTTTTTTGTTCCATCTCAAACTTACCCCCGCGTACCATAACAAAATATGCAGTGAAAATTTAAGTTAAATTTAAGGTTATGGTTGATTTTCCAATCTATAATTAATGAAACATTTAACCCCTTAGAGAGAATACAAAATGTCACGTATTAAAAAATCACTTATGGCTTTAGCAAGTTTAGGTTTGACAGGTTTTGTTATTCTAGTGATTATTGGTAATGTTGCAGTAGACCACAGCAATCCACCCGTCACCTACGATAAGATCAAAT
>CAYGTY010000060.1:0-27112 GCA_964352825.1 uncultured Anaerolineaceae bacterium | reverse complement strand
GGTAATGTTGCAGTAGACCACAGCAATCCACCCGTCACCTACGATAAGATCAAATGGGATTCACCGCAAACAGAGGAACTTATGCGTCATGCTTGTTATGATTGCCATAGCAACGAAACGATTTGGCCATGGTATTCCTTTGTTGCACCTGTTTCCTTCCTTGTCAGTAAAGATGTTGAGGAAGGACGTAAAGAACTCAATTTTTCAACAGGGCGAGGTGAATTGGAAAAGCATGAATTGATTGAGCAGATTGAAAAAAATGAGATGCCACCTTCTATATACCTAGTTACGCATCCTGAAGCGAGTTTAAGTAACCAGCAAAAAGAGGATCTGATTGCAGGAATACGCGCCTCAAGTTTACGTTAATCATACCATCGCAAAAACTCAGAGAAATTGCTCACTACAGAGATTTTCTACTAATCGTATAAAAGCACTGGAAGGCGTTCAAAACACATGAATCCCTTCCTGATTGAATAGTAGATAAACTCCCATCAGAAGAAAATAGTGAGACTAGTAGTCATAATCTAAAATACACTAACATTGATACGATTTTACTCAAATATTTATGAAATCACAAAACATGTGACTTGTAATCAATCTATCAGCCAATTTGAAACCACTATAATCAAAAAGAGCCTACCGAATGGCAAGCTCCTGTATCTTCATATATCATATCGATTATGTTTAGGCTTCGACACTTACACCACGCCAAAATGCAACATGATCTTTAATCTCTGATGCGGCTTTTTTCGGTTCTGGATAAAACCATGCAGCATCTTTATTTTCTTCACCATCAACCACAATACTATAATAACTCGCAAGCCCCTTCCATGGGCAAGTCGTGTGGGTGCTGGTTTCTTTAAGGTGTTCTGTATTCACAGATTCAGGCGGGAAATAGTGATTTCCTTCAACCATGACAGTCTTTTCACTCTCTGCAATAACGACACCATTCCAAATTGCTTTAGCCATAATAAACCCCTTATTTGTAATCAATGTACTTACAGTTTATAGACGTGTCTACACACCAATTCTTACTTGATTATCTAGAGGAAATCTTAGAAAAGCATTACCAATTCAATATAGTTAATTAAGATTCACCAGCAACTGTATCACTCAATTCTTGACGAAGTGGTTTAATCATCCCAAAGTATATGGCAACACCAAACATGATGACCGCCGCAATTGACCAAATAAACGCAATAATTGAACCAGATAACAATGGTGTGACCTCGGACGCAAAAGCAGAAGCATCATTGCGAATAGCACCACGTGTGGCATCATTATTGCCAACCAAGAACCACACATCCAGTACAGCATTCAATGCCGTCATAACAGCTAATGTATTCAGCACAAACTGATTCCCAATACGGGGTGCTTTCCAACCCATCAAAATCATAACGACACCGAACCCTAGCCCAATCACCAAAGCTGTCAATGCACCGCCTTCATCAGGTCGTGCAAACAAAATAGTGAATATCACCATAAATCCACCAATGAAGATCGATAAGCCTCTCACCCAATGTGGTATTCGATTGGTCAAGAAGAATAACATTGACCCAAACAATGCAGCCCCTAAGTATCCCGCAGGCAAAATAAAAGCTCGTGAGCCACCTGCTGTAATGGCTAAACCTGAGCCATTTGCCGAAATCGTAAATCCTTCTACCGCACCACCTGTAATAAGTGCAGCTAAGGAGTGGCTTGCTTCATGTACGTAGGTTACAAATAAACGTAATGGATAGACGATAACCTCAAGTTCTCTCACGTTCCACAAGACATACGCGACAATAAATGCTAACACAGTGATTAGTAGTGATTGACGACGTATTTTTCTATCTGCAAGGCGTTTTATCATGATTATCTTCCCATAGCTCTCTTATCTTGCTTAATCATATTATACGAGAAAATAATTACAAATGTTGTACCAATCACATTCTGTCAACTCATACTCATTTGATTTATACTAATCTCATGTCCATATCAGCAACGAAAGTGAAGCCAATATGCAACCCTTAGACCTCAGTGATTATAATCCCACAGACGATCTATCTACTGCAGAAACCATGCCAGCCCGTTGGTACACTGAACCCGATTTCCTAGACCTTGAAGCCGAGAATATTTTCTATAAAACATGGCAACCTGTTGGGCGAGTAGAAGATGTGATGCGAATTGGTGACTTTTTCACCTGTGAAGTCATAGATCAACCGCTTGTCATCGTGCGGAATCAAGATAATCAACTCAAAGCCTTTTATAATGTCTGTCCCCACCGTGCCGCAGTTGTCGCACATGGGCGAGGAAATCGTAAAAGTTTACAATGCAAATATCATGGTTGGACTTATGACTTGAACGGCAAGCTCATGCGCGCACCAGAGTTTGAAGGCGTAAACAATTGGAACAAAGACCAAGTCTGCCTTAAGTCGATACAAGTTGAGGCGTGGGGACCGTGGGTGTTTGTTAATCTTGACCCTGACGCTAAACCGATGTCAGAAATTTATGGCACTATCCATGATGAGATCTCAAAGGCAGGGTTTAACTTGGATAGTATGCGCCTTGTTGAACGTCGAGATTATCTTATTAACTGTAATTGGAAAGTGTATGTCGATAATTATTTAGAAGGCTATCATCTACCTATCGCCCACCCTGGGTTATTCCGCGAGGTCGATTATGACCAATATCGCGTGGAAACATTCGAAAACTACTCTAAACAACATGCGCCAATCCGTGAAGTTGATAGTAGCGAAGTCCGTGACCGTCGTTATGTGCGTAGTGGTGAAGGCGAAGAAGATGCGCTCTATTATTGGATTTTCCCAAATGTAATGCTCAATGTCTATTTGGATAATACGTCTATTAATATCATCATCCCGATTGGACACGATAAAACACTAACGATATTTGAGTGGTATTTTGAATCCCCTGGTACAGGTGACGGTTGGGAGAGTATGCAACAAATTATCGCTTTCAGTGATGAAATCCAACAAGAAGATATTGAATTATGTGAATGGGTGCAACGCGGATTAAAATCTAAAGCATATGAAGCAGGTCGTTTCTCGGTCTTACGCGAAAATGGTGTTCATCACTTTCAGTCGCTTGTACATGACTATCTAACTAAAGATTAAATATAGTGATTTGAAAATCAACCTATTATCAATTGTTCCACGAGAATTATGATGTTATCAAGAGAAGAAAGAGTAAAATCATTTGCCCATAAGAATCTAAAACGTCTTAAATATTATGATGACGTATCCGAATATCAAGGTAAAATCCCGACCCAACTTGATCACGGTGAGTTGATTGGAGTTTATACTAATTCACCATCAGATAGGATATTTGTCTTATTATATGGACTTTATTCAGGAAGTATTGATCAGTATATACCTTATGATAGGATTATTTCACTAGAAACAAATCGTGAAAAAGTTGGGAAGATAAATACCAATACAATTTTCATTTCTCTGAGAAACAATGATATTTTATCCCTAAAAATTCTTGGTAGAAAAATTATCACTGTGGGAGAGGTCACATATGAGGTGGGAGAACTATGGGAATTCTACAGTTTTCTAAAACGTTTATATAGCAAATAAATCATAAAATCTGCATCAATTCACTGATAAGTTTTCATCTGATAGCCCATCATCTTCAACATTAAAAGCAGAAGATGGGGATACACCAAGCGCAAGTAAGCCAATAACGCCCCAAACTGCGTAAGCAAATACTGACATGCCGTGAAGTAGAAAACCAAGCGACACGGCAGACACACTATTCATGCCAACAAGTTGCCCAGTTAGTACAATCGCTGCTTCAAAAGGACCTAATGCTGCCACACTGACTGGTAATGCGACACTCAAAGACGCTAAAGCAATGCCAAGCGGAACACTGTATATATAATTCACTTCAATACCCAAAGCCAAATGTAAAAAGTAAAATGATAAGAGAGAAGTCCCCCAAGCAATGATCGTCCAGAATAGAACAAACAATAATGTGCGAGCTTGAGTCAGGGGTTGCAAGCCATCTAGAATATGATTAAGCATTGTTTTAAGGGGTAGACGTTTGAGAATAGGGATTATATTCAGAATCATATCGAGTATCTTATGAGCTAAATCTGGCATTCGTGCAAGAATCAATAATGCACTAAAACCTATGATTGCTAAAATACCAAATAAGGTCGCAGATTGGGTCACTTGAGTAGGAACACCAGGTAATTGACTGACAACGCCAGCAATCATCAACACGACAACCAACATATCGACTAAACGTTCTACAACAATACTCGTTGCCGATGTGACAATCGGTACACCACCGCGGATGGATAAGATACTGCGTGCAACCTCACCCATCCGAAAAGGGAGTTGATTTCCTAAAAACATCACATTGACAATATGCGAGGCTTGTAACAAAGGTAAACGATAGCCTAGTATTCCCCACCAACGCACACCACGCACAAACATAGACAATGTCAAAATAACAAACACAATAAGCAAGTATCTTATATCGGCTTGTTGAATTGTTACCAGTACATCATCCAGCGGTATATTTTGGAAAACAAGCACTAAGGACACACCACTAACCACAATACTGGCAAGAATAAATGCAATGCGCTTTGGGGTCATAATTTACTCAACTTGTGTACTTGCCATAGGTTGTAACTCTGTATTCGTAGACCAATTACCAGCCATATCTTGTACCCAGACCGCAAATTCATAAAATGAACCTGATGCACCTGCATAGTCTGCGTTTGTAGAGGTTGTCTCTAACCAAGGAAGCCAATCGCCACCATTAATCCGTACCCAGATAAAGTAAGTTTGAATCTGACCATCATCTTCGCCACTCCACTTAACATTGAATATCTGATTACTCATGAGGGGTAGAGGCTCAATTGTGGGCGTTGGGGGCGTGACATCATTTTCAGGGGCAACTGTTGGACGAATAGGATCGAGCAAGATTGCACCCACTGTCGGGATAACTGTCGGACGAGCAACTGTCGAGTTATCTCCGACTTCCACAGAAATATCTTCTGCAACAAGAATTCCTTCATTATTCGCTTCAACAATAATAATCGGTTCACCACCGATAGCCGATATGCGGTCTGCTTCTAAATCAGGAAAACTAAAATCGCTGGCTGGTTTTAGGTCAAAATAATAATAACCATCATCCGCAGGAGACACAGTTTGTGTACCCGATAATGTGTAAACAAGAGCAGATTGTCCTCGTGGTGTTAAAGGAACGGTCACAGATTCATATGTCTCATTCCACATGACGATAATGCGCTCTTGTGTTTCAGGACGGTCAAAAGTAAGAACCGTCACCTTACCATCAATAAGCTCATACCCTGGGTTTGTAAAGGGAATCGTTCCAAATATTTCGGCTAAAAGACGGAATGCACTTGCCACAGGTCGTGGGGTATTTGCAAAAGGGTGTTGACTATAACATATAGCATCAGTGGGATTACGATAAATTCCAAAGGCATCACCAAAACATGCACCCGTTGCACAGAGTTCTCCATTATTAGGAGGAAAGTCTGTCCCAGCAGGTTGATTCCCACAATCATCATATAATTGATGGAAGAAAACCCGTTCAACCCCTCTAAACCATGCGTAGGTCGTACTCATAATGAGATGATGAGCTTGTTGTTCAGCAGTCGCCAAGCGTATTCTATCAGGTGGGTTACTTGCCCAAACAGGTCCGGGGTAATCATCCCAAACAGACACTCCTGTTTCATTCACCCATATGGGTCGCTCCAAACCATAGGCTTCCAACCCTTTTTGTGTAAAGAAGCTCAACCATGAACTTCGCAAGGGATCATCATAACTGTGGATTGCGACGGCATCCATAAACCAATTATATTCTTCACGTAGAGGGTCATTCTGATAAATCGCTAGCACTTGTGTTAACCATGTATCATCTGTCGCGAACAATAAGCCACCAAACATAACAGTCGCTGATGGGTCAGCCTTTTTAATGACAATAGATGCAACCTTTAACATGCGAGCGTAGGCTTCGACTCCACCTCTCCAAAAAGGCGCAAAATCAGGTTCATTCCAAATTTCCCAAACCTGAATCCCACCCCTTATGTTCTGTTCTTGTGCCAACACGCCATTGGGTTTATAGCGGTTAACAGCTTCATTAACAAACATCGCCCAAGGGTTATCAGGGTTAATAATTGTACCTGTGCTATCTGAACCATTCGTAAAAATTGGCTCAAATAAGCCTTGGACACTATTCCCATTGGCTCGGAATTCAGGTCGTCCTAATAATATTGCATTAATCGCTAGCTGATTTTGTAAATCTGATTGCACCAAACGATCATAAGCTGACCAATCCCATTCATTAGGAACAGTTTCAACACGATTCCAATATAAGGGCCAACGATTCCATCCCGCACCTAAAATTAAAGCATTTCGATAGCGTTCAGCATTGTTAGAACTGTCAATTGAGCTAATAAAGGTAATACCCAATCGGTCAGAGCGAATATATGAGCTTTGCTCTACCAAGGTTCCCGGTGAGGTTGTGGGAACGGGGGGAACTTGTGCCGAAGCAGTCCCAACGAAACAAAGGTATGTCAAGATAAGAATAATAAAACGCAATCTCATAAACATCTACTACCATGATTTACAAATCCTGCGCTATTATAACCATCTATCGCAATATCAACACTATGAATCAAACAAATTATGAGGAAATAGTTTTTTCATATACGGAATCGATTGATAGCATCTATGATTTACACCATATTTTTCAGTATATTTAAACGTTCCGCTTCGTTTTCAACTATCCATGAATCTTTTGACAGTATAGCGTAGGCGAGTTGGGCATAATGTTTTGCTTGTGTTTGATTCTCTAATGCTAGATAACACAGCGCGAGTTCTTCATAAACGTATTCAATTTCGCTATCATCCGC
Organism: uncultured Anaerolineaceae bacterium; assembly: GCA_964352825.1. Taxonomy (GTDB): domain Bacteria; phylum Chloroflexota; class Anaerolineae; order Aggregatilineales; family Phototrophicaceae; genus UBA6055. Next base: position 20,220 of record CAYGTY010000060.1, on the reverse strand, counting down.
TTGATATTCAGCTAATAAACCTTCCTGTATCTGAAGTGCATCTGCTACTTGTCCTAAAACACGCTTTGCCTTAGCAACACACCATTGTGCGATACGGATATTATCAACATCCCCTTGTTGCTCTCTTTGAATAAGGGCTTGCTGAAAGTAATCCAGCGCGATTTCAATATCTCCAGCCTTAAAATATGTCCAGCCAAGATTGTTGAAGAGTGAGCCTAACCACTTTTTTGCTTCTGCTTGAGTAGATGATTTAGCGTAATCAACTGCTTTCAAATTCCAATCGAGTGTGGATTGAGGTGTATCCGATGCAATCGCCAGCATATGTAAGGCATCTACTGCATATCTATCGGCACCGACCGCTTTTGCTAATTCCCATGCTTGATGAAAGTGTTCATAGGCTTTTTGACGATTACCTGATGAATTATATGTGCGTCCAAGCTCCAGAAGATATCGAACTTCTGTAACTTTATCTGCTAAAGTCAATAAGGTTTTGGCTTTATCTAGATAAGCATATGCATTACCCCACTTACCTTGCAAACTTTGTGTACGCGCAAGCTGTGTATACAGTTGACCAATATAGGTCTCATTACCTGAAACTTTCGATTGTTCAAGCACACTTTGGAACTTTGTGTGGATTTCTTCTGGTTGTGAGTAATTCCATAACTTATCGAAATCTTGCATCACCCCTCCTAAAGAACATATATTCTATCATGTATTAGGATATGCCACTTGTCAATCATTTAATAGGATTTACTTCACTAAATTATATTTTCACTTTCTGATAAAATACTAATATACGTAGGTTGTAGATAAAATTAACTTAGGTTAAAATAAGATTGTAAAGAAAGATAAAATAAGATTAACTGAAAGGCGACACCATGAGTGTCCTCGTGAAATCACAAGATAAAATCCCAGACGAAAAAGCCTCATACCCGACTTGGCTAACTGAAAAGTGGCTTGCACCACGACTTGTTATTGTGACATTGCTTGCAATTATTCTAAGTCTTATTGGAGAACGCATAGGTATCCCAGAATGGCTTTTGCTGACCTTAAATATCGCATCCTATATCGCTGGTGGTCTATTCGGTGCAAAAACTGCAATTGAAAGTCTGCGTGAAGGTAAGATTGATGTCGATATGCTGATGGTTTTGGCGGCGGTGGGTGCGGCAGTCGTCGGACAATGGCATGAAGGTGCAATTTTGCTGTTTTTGTTCTCACTAAGTAATGTTCTCCAAGATTATGCAATTGGGCGCAGTCGACAAGCGATACAAAGCCTATTTAAACTTTATCCAGAAGAAGCCAAAGTCAAACGGGGTGATGATGTCATTACCCTCAAAATCAATGAAATAAAGTTAGGCGATACCATCCTCATCGAACCGGGGGAGCGCATCCCTGTTGATGGTGCAGTCATTGCTGGACGCTCATCTATTGATGAAAGCCCCATTACAGGTGAATCAATGCCTGTTGATAAAACTATTGGTGATGCTGTGTTTGCAGGAACATTGAATAAACAAGGTATTCTTGATGTAAAAGCTGAGAAGCCTGCAGAACAAACCACCCTCTCGCGGATTATCAAGATGGTTGAAGATGCACAAGACAGTAAAGCACCAACGGAACGCTTTCTTGATCGCTTTGAGCAAGGATATGCAAAATTGATTATCTTTGGGACATTGCTGTTTATCTTCATTCCACCTGCTTTGGGTTTGACCGACTTCGATAGTAACTTTTATCGAGCAATGGTATTGATGACCGTTGCATCGCCTTGTGCGCTGGTCATCAGTGTGCCATCTGCCTTCATCTCTGCGATTGCCTCCGCAGCTCGGGGTGGGGTCTTGTTTAAAGGGGGCGCATATTTGGAACAACTCGCAAGTGTTAAGGCGATTGCCTTTGATAAAACAGGCACGCTGACAGAAGGTCACCCTCGTGTAACCCATGTTATCCCAACAAAGGATGTAAGCGTTGATGAACTTCTACAGATCACCGCATCCGTTGAAGCACGCTCAGAACATCCGCTAGCAAAATCAATTGTCGATTATGCCAATGAACAAGATACATCCTTACTCGTAGTCGATGATTTTATGGCGATTGCAGGTCAGGGTATTATCGCGAACATCAGTGGAGATGAAATTCAAGTTGGTCGTATTTCTCATCTGGATACCTCAATAGCACTTCCAGATAACCTTAAACACGAACAAACCAAACTTGAATATGCTGGTCAAACAGTCATTGGGGTTATTCGTAATAAACAATGGTTAGGGTTGCTTGCAATGGCGGACGAATTACGACCAGAATCAATTACTGCTGTAAAGCACCTGCAAGATAGTGGCATCGCAGTTGTGATGTTAACAGGTGATAATCGACGCGTTGCAGAATCCATTGCAAAACAAGTTGGTATTAAAGATGTTCGTGCAGAACTCTTGCCCGAAGATAAAGCAAATGCACTTAAAGACCTGCAATCGGAATACGGTATAGTAGCAATGGTTGGGGATGGTGTGAACGATGCACCAGCACTGGCATTAGCAGATGTCGGTATTGCGATGGGAGCAGCAGGGACAGATGTTGCTTTAGAGACAGCGGACATTGTTTTGATGGCAGATAAGATTGAACGCTTAGAAGATGCGATTCAATTGAGCCGTAAAGCACGTCGTGTCGTCTGGCAGAATATTGTCTTCTCACTAGCCGTAATTGTCTTACTGGTTATGGGGGTATTTGTCATTAGCTTACCGCTACCTGTTGGGGTATTTGGTCATGAAGGTAGCACCGTAATTGTTGTTCTCAACGGTCTGATTAGCTTATTACTTCTGCCTGAGATTGCTCGGCGGAGAATGGGAAATCCTACAATTTAGTAACTACATCTCGCAGAATATAGATACGGATGAGTAATTATATAGTGTTACTCATCCGTATTTTTGTTTAGCTTTAGCGTGCTGTTTAATATACTGGGATGTTATTTAAATCGCCACGAATCCCAACAAATGGTGCATAAATCCAACCTGTAATATCCCCATATCGCACCAAATACCAAAAATCTTTACCACCTTGTACTGTTCGTGCCAACAAAACAGCTTCTCCACCCCACGGCATTTGACCTAAACGGGCTGTACGCGAACTTGGGCGAACCCGAATATTCATAATTGAGCGTGGAACAGCAACCAGTTCTGTATTCGGTAAACCAGCAGCAGTATCAAAGTCGGTACTCACTTCGGGTAAAATCGTATCTTCATTGGTCAATTCGAGATAACGCCCTGATGCCCAACCACTATACCCACTATCGGTTGTCAAATAATACCAAGTGAATAATCCCTCGCTATTATTCTTCGCCTGTAGGTTATATGTATTCCCGGGGCGTAAAACACCAATCAACGATGCACCGAGGTAAGGTCCTGTGCGTAAAGATAAACCATTCACACGGACAACACTCGCATTGACAACAATCGGTGTTGATGTCGGCACAGGGGTTGTTGTTATAGATGTATCCAAAAACCACTGCACTTGCAGAATTGCATCATCACTATCGTTAAAAAATTCAACTGTCAGCGTATGGTCACCTGCACTCAAATCAGCCACCAATTGATAAGTTGTTAAATCGTTTTCTTCAAAATCATCAATTGCCAAAACACCATCAATATATAAGCGTAAACCATCATTCGCCGTAATTTCAAAATTATAGCGTCCTGCTACAAATGTTTGAGTTGATGTAAAGCGGACCGAAAAATCATTAGGTTGGACATCAAGCAGAAGGTTACCGTCATCATCTTCAGGATTTAAATTCCAGTCAAAGTTCAAGCCTGTTGCATAAACTTCTGTCTCGACCACACTACCGCTCAAATCCTTACTATTATAAAATTGTCCTGTCCAGTTTATCCCAAAATCTGCCGACACAATTGCAAATGATAATACAAGCGCCGTGATAATAAGTGCTAAAAGAATAAATGATAATCGCCAAACTTTTTTCATGATGTGTCACTCCCCTGTCCAATATTTCGACAGCCAGTATCAAATATACATCCATTATAGCGCGGACTGAGATTCTTGTGTAACGTAGTTTGTTAGGTGTCATTTACACTGTAAAATCATAATACATAAATAGAAGATTCACGATGTGTAATTGACGCTATTTATTGCTGAGGCTATACTCAATATAATGACTTGATATTCATTTAGAAGGAAAACTCATGGCGGTTGTATCAGAAGACTTATTAAAAATCTTACGTTGTCCAGTAGCTGTCCACAATAAGGACAAAGGCGATGACCCTGGGAAACTCCGTATCGTCAAAGATAGCTGGCTAGTTTGCGATGATAATGGTTATAAATATCCCATTCGTGAAGGCATCCCTGTTATGCTAGTTGATGAGGGTGAAAAGTGGAAAGACACAGCAGAAGATGATTTACCCGTTCCACCTCCAGCAGAATAATTCAAAGGGGCATATGACCGCCCCTTACTTCACATTACATCATAGCTCCTTCATAAGGTAAAAATTAGATAATCTTTACTTTTACGAACAACGATTGCTAGACACACCTATATCAGCTTATAATTTACCTTGTAATCTAATCGGATAAGCACGCTGTGAATTATTCATATCAGCGTGTTTTTTGAGTCTATTTATAATATCCCCTGCTATCATGAGCATGTCGGCTCACTTATTCCAGACCAATATATCAAACGATTGCATCTAAGTGCTGACACTAAATCTATGCGGATAGCCAATTAAACCTTGTGGGATGTTTTCATAAGAATATATACAGGAGTCAACACTGATGACCGTTGATCCAAGATTTCTCGAAATCGAATTTGAGCGTGCAGGTGTACGGAATTCGCTCAAACGCCTAAAAAGTCTCGTTGAAGAATTTGCGGTTGAACCATTAAAACAACACCCTGATGAGTTTATGGGTGATTTCTCTACTATTGAGGAGATTGTTCATAAGCGTGTGGCAAATGTCATCACCTATTGGTGTGTCAATAAACACGACCCTGTCAAGCCAACGAGCCAATCCCTGATGAATGACATTACCAATGCCCGCCGTGCTGATGTAACTTTAGAACAATTTTATGCTGAACAAGTTATCAATGCACTGCATCTGCTCTCATCCGTGCTTCATATCAATATACCCGATGATTATGAAGTTGATACAGATGAGCTTGAATTTGCTTTGCTTGAGTTAGAAGAACAAATTGAAATGGAAGGCATTGAAGTCGAGCAGGTATCCAGCCCACAAGTCTTAAATTCAAGTAGTCAAAGTCGCACATATAATGGTGATGTATATAACGATATCATGTATGGTATCGAAATTGAGGAATTAGAGAATGAGGAATCAGACTCTAAACCCAATTTTATTAAAACAAGCAAAACATCCCCTGAACTTGAAAGTATTAATCGTTCAGAACGTCCCAAAATACAGCACTCTCCTGAACAAAATCGACCATCACAAGACAAAGGTAATAGTATCGTCATCAAACAAGAGACCCGTATGCAAGAAGTCAAACAAGAAATTCAGATGAATATATTGAGTGTCTCCGCAGAAGATACATGGGGCATGATTTATAATCTGATGGGCTACCCTAGCGAATATATCCAAACCAAGATGCTCCCACGCTGGCAACAACATCCCGAAACCTTCGAAAAAGATCGTCGTTTCCTGTATGAGATGTTTATCAAAACGATTCAAAACACAGCAGGGATGCAAATGATTGCAGGCAATTTTCTATTCTCTGATGGGCGGATGACAGTTGACCAACTCTGGAATTACTATTTTTCGGACTTGTCACAAAATGTTGCACCGCAATTAGCAGTTGCAAGACTTGACAATAAAGCGAATGAAACACGCTGGCAAAAATTCATTCGTCCCTTAATGGGAAATATCCGTAATATCTCGCCAATTTGGATGCTCGCAATTATCATCGCACTAATTTTCGATGGTCTAACAACTTATGTCTCGCTTGACCAAACTCCAATGGATGGCGTGACAGTTATGATCTTCACGGTTCTAATCACAGCTCTATTCCAAATTGCTGATATGTTGGTCATCAATTATCGCGAACGTGAATTTGAATCCGATGCAATGATTGCGAAATATCGTGCAAAGTTTGAACAATTAAAGCAGATGGTTGAAAGTTTAGATACAACCAGCGATAGTTATGTAAAATTCAGTATGGAAAAATCTCAAGCTCTTGCAGACCTCAAAGCGGCTGAAGATAATCGTAAAATGGCGCGGCGTGGACGTTTTTGGTCAGCGCGTATTGCAGACATCAATGTGATTGTGACGGCATATGGCTTTGCGTTTATGTTCCTCAATGCAGAAGAACCCATGCAAGCACTCTTCCAACAGTTTGAATATATCTTCGTGATGCAATCCTACGAAAACGTCAATGTCTGGGTATTCCTTATGGTTGCACTTGCCATTACTGTATCCTTTGTCATCAACACGGCACAAAGAACCGAAGTATTGAGTTGGACAATGAAGCGTCTTAAAGACGAGAGATAATCCTACATGTCAAACCAAGATGCAATCCGTCAACTCAATCATATCCCAGTCCATATACAGACAAATGATTTTGTGGCGGATTTGCTGTGGTGGGGGATGTATGAAAATGAGTGGTGGCGGAATTATCTTCATGTCCACTCATTTTATGAGATATGTTATGCCTTTGCAGGAGAAGGCACATTTTTCATAAATAATAACCAGCATACAGTCAAAACAGGCGATATTTTTGTTGCACGTCCCAATGATTATCATGAAATCATCTCATCCAAAACAAATCCACTGGGCATCTACTTTTGGTCATATACCCTATCTATCCTGACCCATAATAATGATACAGCTAATTTACTTACCGCGTTTATGGAAAGCCAACAATACATTAGTCAACAGAGTGATACATTACCACTTGTATTGAACTTATTAGCCGACGAGGTCAGGCGATGTGAAGCAGGTTATGTGCAATCTATCCAAGCATTAACCACAAAACTTTTATTAGAAACAGCCCGTGCTGTGACGGATATTACAGTCAACACAGAAATTAACATTGACCGTCAATCTCCTCTTGTACGTGAAGTTATTCAATACTTAAAAGACAATTATCATCAACCCGTATTGATACGTGATATCGCAGCGCAAGTCCATATGAGTGAGCGTCATGTATCACGCTTATTTCTTCAGTCGACACAAAAAACAATTAAAACATATCTAAGAGACCTACGCCTCAATATAGCTTGTAAATTATTACTTAAATCTGATTCCACAATAACTGAAGTTGCGGAACAAGTTGGCTATCCTGATGTTCGTTATTTTTCGACACTTTTTCGTAAACAATTCGGTAAAACACCAACCAGCTTCCGCGAGAATCATGGTACAAGTTTTGTTGATTAGATTATCTCGTAAACTTCCAATTTCGGATGCCCTAGAAATGCTTCACGAGGCAATGTACCTGATTTCGCATGCCCTTGTTTGAAGGCATCAGAATTTGTCCATGCTTCAAAGTCCTCTTGCGATTCCCATGTCGTCATCACAACATAGGGGTCATCAGCATTTGTCGGACGCAATAACTGAAAAGAAACAAAGCCTGCCATCCCATCAACAAGACTAGCCCGTTTAGCAAAGGCAGTCTCAAAGGCTTCGGCATGTTCTGGATGAACGGGTATACGATTATTTACAACAATCATAGAATTTCCTTATCATTGATTGACATTTCAAACAAATATTACAGATTATTTTAACTTACTTCCTACGCTATGATAGTATACTATCGTATTGATACTAAAACACTGAGGAGCAAGTGAATATGCCACAATACGACTTTCGATGCAAAAATTGTCGTGAACGGTTTTCCTTGTTTTATAAAACCTATTCAGCATATGATACCGCATCACCCGAATGTCCTCATTGTGGGCATGAAGATTTATCACGTTTAATTACGAGCGTCGCGATTAACAAACCAGGGCGAGACTTTAGTAAATTATCATCCAACGAAATGTTATCCGTATTAGAATCGGGAGACTCGCGTCAAGTCGGTGAAATGTTTCAGCAGGTCGGTGGAGGTGACCCGACATTAGGCGCACAATATCACGAGACAACTAAAAAACTACTTGATGGTCAGAGCCTCGGGGCAGTCGAAAAAGACTTGCAAAAAGAAAAAAAAGATACAAAAAAGACAGAAAACAGTTAGATTTATGTTGGTTCTAGTCTTCATATTGGGATTTTTTATAAAATCGCTTAGAATGCCTGTATTATGACCACTATTAGGTAGGATGGAAAGCATGACAGACACAACGCGCACACTTTATCGTCCAGTTGGACTTCATGAGATGATTTTAATACTTGAATCAGAGTCTCATGCTTTCCCACCACGTAAAGTCGAACAGCCTATTTTCTATCCTGTTTTGACAGAATCTTATGCACATCAGATTGCCCGCGATTGGAACACCAAAGACGAGGCATCAGGTTACGCAGGGTTTGTCACGCAATTTAAAGTGTCTGTAAGTTATCTTGAACAATTTGAAGAGAAAACAGTTGGTGAATCTCAGCATACAGAATTGTGGATTCCTGCCGATAAGCTCGAAGACTTTAACAAGCAGATTATTGACAAGATTTTAGTGATTGAATCTTATTATGGTGAAGAGTATGAAGGCGCGAGACATGAATTCCGTGACTTTGCCGCTGATGGGATGTGTAGGTTTTTGTATGAACTCGTTGTTAAAAATAAACATGACTTCCGCGCAGAAATGATGCTCAATCGACGTGCTATTTTTGTGAACTATCCCTACTGGATGTCACAATCTTATGATGAAATCCCCGCCGACCGCCATAAAGTGTTTTTACAATATATGGCTGATGCTTGGCGTGAGCGTTTCCCTGATTGGCATTTACTCGGTAGCGATAAAGTCGATAATCTCTAGGGTTTTGACAAAAATATCAAAGTTTCATCATAATCATCTAGTGAACGTGGGCGTGCATTACGGTTCGCTTTTTTTAGTGGGATATGTACCAATCTATCGACAGCCAGACCCGCTATCATCGCTTCTTCTGCAAGCATCTCTGCGACAGGAACAGTGTATAATATCTCACGTGTACTAGAGCGATAAAATGTACTTTGGCGACCACTTACCAATACGATTTTACCACCCATCTTTAAACCCTGTTTCATTCGAGAAAATGTCATTCGCATATCTGCAAAATATCGCGCGGTAGGTTGAGACTTAGTGTGGCGTAAACTGTCATTCTGCAACCATGATACCAAATCTGTAACTTGCGCTGTGGATTGATACGCTGTGTAAAAATCATCATCCATCGAGCCAACCGCCCTATCAACCAGTTGAGTAACCCCATCTGAATTTGCCATATCTAAAGCGAGTAAAGACGGCATTCGCGCTTTTGCATAACTTTCACGCCCACTAGATGCAGGTAAATAAGGGGGAGATGTCACGATTAAATCAACTTGTGGTATATCATTGTCTTGCCGAGCATCGCCAAGCTGTAAATGTGAATCAGCTAACCTTAATTGCAGTGTATCTCGCAACCATTCCCATGCAACAAGGTTATGAGATTGATTCGCCAAGGCTCGCAGAAATAATTTCTTCAGCGGAGTTTTTGATAGCGTAAGTGAGAATCGCCCAACCCCTGTCCCTAGAAAACGAAAACGAATCCGTCGTGTAATCGCATCAGACAAAATCACTTTAATAATGTCTCGTACTGATTCATCCGCCTGCCAAACCCACGCACGAAGTTCATCAATCTCTGCAATCAGTTCATTCGCAAGTTCAGGTGTCATTTTACGGTTTCGCATAAGCCAATCAGGGAAGGTAATCGTAGATAGCCCATCAGACATGTGGCCATCTACAGGTTGCTGACTATGCGTATAAGCATTAATTAGCGACTCACTATCTACAGTCAAGATTTTGAGCTTCATCTGCGAGATTAATACTGATAGCGGGTCTATATCCAAACCAATATTACGCATCCCTAATTGAGAGGATTCCATCAATGTCGTGCCACTCCCAACAAAGGGGTCAAGCACTGTTAATGACGACAAGTCGTGCTGTCCGCTTGAGATATTGAGCATTGAGCGTGCCATACGTGGGAAGAATTTCGCTTTATAATAATGTATCCCATGTGATAAAGGCGAGGTCGTAATCTGTGCCGACATCACCATATCGATAATAGGCTCGGTTGTTTTGTCTTTACCTCGCCCGAGCAAACCATCTAATAATAAAGGGAGTTGCTTCTGAACAACCTCAGGTGACTTTGCCTTACGTGCAATCACTTCAGCAAATTCAAATAGCGCATAATGAGGAATTGCCTCAATATAGAGTTTGTCAGCTTCAACGTGATAGGCTGTAACTGAGGATTCTTGTTCCACTATCTCACGTACTTGGGGCGTGTCATCAGCAATTACATAAATTTGCTGAATGAATGTTAGCCGTCTTATCAATAGAGAGAGTAAGTTAATATCCACATCGGCACGATACCCTTGCTGTCCATCACGAACATATTTGGACATCGATTCAAAGTATTCCGATTGTAATATCTCAATATTATCAACTTGCCCTAAAAATGTTTCTAACTCAAGGCGCGCCAATTGTAAATCGCCATCCATTGTGATGTTACGACGAAGTTTTAGCCAAAATTGCGTCATTAGAATAAAGGAGGCTTTACTGGTTTTGTCAATTTATAGATACCAATCACGTAGGGCATCGCGGACTTCATCAATTATCATTTCCCAAGTATAGGTCTCATCGCGTGTAATCGTTAGGCAATCTTCTGTAATGACTAACTTACGGATACCATCTACCGCTGAGAATAGCATTTGGGCGACAGGCGAGCCTAACTCACCTGCCTCTAGGGACTCATAGACCTCTTCATCTTTGTGCGTCAATATTTGATTGATAAATAAATCAACCACATTGCTATCATCCGTATATTCGACTTCTACTGTGACATACTCGGACATAAACTTCATGAACCTCTTATTGTTGTTCAGTATGAATTTTCAAACGATTATTCTATGAATCTTAATTATTATTCGTTATATTTCGTTATATTATAAATCTAGGTAAGAGTAAAACCTAAACCAATCTACTCCGCACTTTCCAATATGACTGCGACAAAATGGAAAGTTAAGCCAAAAGTCGCCACACCGTGAAGGGTGTTGTTTATCAGAAAGAGGACAGGCAATCAGTTTCTGTCCTTTTTCTATTCTAGCTTTGCCGCCGCCACACGACCTTCTTCCGTTAAGACAACAACCAATATTGTTTGGGTCTCATATAATGCTTGAAATAATCCACGCTCGACAAGCATAATCGCTTGGGGTGGGATCGCACCATCCATGACCATTCCACCATTATTATGGAGTGCCTTTAATAACATACCTCGTTCAATCGGGTCAATCCGAGGGGATGGACGCGTGGGTTGTGTGAAGTCAAATGCGCTCAAGGCTTCTATTTTACCCAGTGCGCGGTCTGCCAGATTTTCTAATTTTTTGAGATTGTGTGTCCATTGTGGAGCAGCATCCATACCAACCATACCCCAATCACCTTGCATCCCATTGGACTCGGAACTGATTTCTTTCAATGTATCCAGCGCAATCTTTAGTGCTGATTTATAATAATTCTCTTCCATGAGATGACCTTCCTATCGATGTAAAGTTTAGTATATAGCAAGGCAACGAGTCCTTACAGTATTATTGCGGTGCAGGCTGTTGTTGGGTAATACAATGAATATTACCACCACCCAGCAAAATCTCACGCGCTGGAATACCCACAACTTCATGATTCGGGAATAATTCTGACAAACTTTGCATCGCAACCTTATCATGAACTTGACCAAATTGTGGCATGACAATTCCACCATTTGCAATATAAAAGTTAATATATGAGCCAGCCAGTCGTTCACCTTCTGGGCGCAAAAATGCGGTATCCACAACATCCAAACCATCTGCTTCTTCTTGCGTCATCATCATTGGGTCGGGTTGATAGATTTTATGCACTTTCAATTGTCGCCCCTGTGCATCGGTTGTAGACATCAAGCGGTCATAAGCAGATGCAGAGCGTTCATATTGTGGGTCAGATTGGTCGTCTGTCCATGTTAATGCGACAACTCCGGGGCGGACAAAACAACATAAATTATCAATATGTCCATCGGTTTCATCTTCATAAACCCCTTGTTCCAACCAGATAATTTTTTCGATACCCAAATAATCCTGAAGCTCTGTCTCTATTTTCGTACGAGACAATTTTGGATTTCGATTTGGGTTCAGTTGGCAAGATTCTGTTGTGAGTAATGTCCCTTGCCCATCCACATGAATCGAGCCACCTTCATTCACAAGCAAGGAACGATAACGGTCAAGACCTTCTATCTCACACATTTTCATCGCAACGAGGTCATCTTTATCCCAAGGGAAGTACATCATCTTATCGAGTCCACCCCAAGCATTAAATACCCAATCAACACCGCGAACATCACCACTATCATTCACAACACAGGTTATACCACAATCCCGCATCCATGAATCATTATTCGATAGTTCAACAACGCGCACTTGTGATGGGAGCATTGCACGAGCATTTTCGTATTGTTCAGCATTCACACCCATTGTCACAGGCTCAAATTGTGAAATTGCTGTTGCAACATCAACAAAAGCGCGTTGAGCAGGTTTGCCTCCATTACGCCATGTATCAGGACGTTGACACCATAACATCCAACATCCACTATGATTTTCCCACTCCGCAGGCATCCGAAAACCATCGGCACGCGGTGTTGATTTCAGTAATCTTGACATATAGCTTACGCCATCTCTAAAACAGACTGCAACGCCTCTTCAAAAATAGTCAGGGCTTCGTCAATCTGTTCTTGAGTAATGATAAGCGGTGGAATCAAGCGAATCACATTGCCGTATGTTCCACAATTCAAAATAAGCAAATTACGGTCAAGGCAGGCTTCTAATACACGAGTCGCCATTTCTTTATCAGGTTTACCACCACTATTCGGGATACTGAATTCAACCCCTGTCATCAAACCAAGACCGCGCACATCACCGATATAAGGATATTTATCTTGTAAAGCACGTAATTTATCCTGCAGATAATTGCCCATTTTTTCAGCATTTTGTGGAAGTTGCTCATCTTGCATGATGCGGACAGTCTCAAGTGCAGCGACCGTTGCTAATGTATTACCGCCACCATATGTACCACCATGTGTCCCCGGTCTCCACTTCTCCATCAAATCTGCTCGTGAAGCAATAGCTGAAATCGGCATTCCACTACCGAGACCTTTCGCCATCACAATAATATCAGGGATAATACCCGCATGTTCGTATCCCCAGAATTTACCAGAGCGTCCGAATCCAGATTGAACCTCATCGGCAATCAACAAAATACCATGTTCATCGCAGATACGGCGGAGTTCCTGCATAAACTTAGGCGGAACTTGAATATAACCCCCTTCACCCAAAACAGGTTCAATAATTATGGCGGCAGTTTCTTCAGGTGATGATTGTCCGCGCAAGATATAATCAAGCTGATGCAAACAACTCTGTACTAAATCATCTTCATTCATATTTGAACCATAGACAAAGGGGAAAGGTGCAACAAATACACCTGATGGTAAAGGTTGGTATTTATAGCGATAGATATATTTTGAAGTTGTCATCGCCATTGTTTGGGCAGTCCGACCATGAAAACTCCCTTGGAAGACAATAATATTCTTGCGTCCTGTCGCATGGCGAGCCAATTTAACAGATGCTTCGACAGCTTCTGCACCACTATTGGAGAAGAAGAAGCGATCAATTTCAGGTGGAGTCACTTCATTGAGGGCTTCTGCCAATTCCACTGCACGCGGATTAATATAGATATTCATTTGAGCAAAAAGCATTTTTTCGGCTTGGTCTTGTATTGCCTTGACAATACGAGGGTGACTATGCCCTGTGTTGGTTACACCGATGCCACACGTAAAATCAATATAACGATTTCCCTCACTGTCATAGACATATAAACCTTCCGCACGTTCTGGCTGAATATGCGTTAGATGTGTCCAGACGGGTGATAATAAATCCACATTATTTGACATCATTCATTCCTTTATCAAAAATCAGTTCAATATATTATGACTTCAAGTTGGGTAGATGACCACTTGCGAGTTCTATCAGTGTTCGGATAGATGGATTTGCAACATCTTCAAGTCTACTTATTTTAATGTGTCTGAGTTGTCGCCCACTGCCTTCGAGCAATCCATCGGGGTCTGGTAAATCCGAGCCATACATAAACCCAAGATTCACATATGATTTGTATGGAGCAATATAACAAAAATGCTCAGACATCTTTTTTACACCGACACCATAGCCTACAATCCTTTGATTTGCCCATGGGACTTCTGTAATATTCGGCATTATATCCGCTAATAAGGCACGAAGCGCAGAGGCAATCTCTTGAATATCGGAACTACAGCCTGATATGACTTCTTCAAATGTCCCTTTATCAGTAGAGCTAAGAATGTTGAGCTGGGTCATAGTATAAAACACCTCGCCAAATAATTAAACTTTATCGTATTTTACTGCCATAAACCAAGTGAGTATTCATTTCATTTATCGCGCTGTCCAACCCCCATCAACAAGTACGAGTTCACCAGTTATCAAACTAGCGGCATCCGATGCAAGAAAGATGACTGCTCCAGCCACTTCCATTGTTGTTCCCACGCGTCCAATCGGAATCCGTGAGACAACATCTGCACCAAACTCTGGATCATCGAGTCGCTCTGCTGTTCCTGGTGTACGGATGAATGTCGGACCAACTGCATTCACTGTCACACCGTGTTCGCCCCACTCTATCGCCATGACCTTCGTTAGCATATTCAGCCCACCTTTGGATGCACAATAAACCGCAGCACGAGGTAGAGCGACTTTACTGGCTTGGGAACTCATATTAATAATCCGACCACCACCTTGTGCAATCATTTGTTTGCCCGCCGCCTGAGCCATAAAAAAAGCACCTTTGAGGTTGACATCAATCAACTCATCCCAGTCCGCCTCAGTCACATCCAAGGTTTCATGGTCACGCCCAACGCCAGCATTATTGACCAGTACATCCAAACGCCCATACCGTTCAACAATCTCATCCACCACAGCCCGAATCTGCATGAGGTCTGTCATATCCAGTTTTATTGCAATTGCTTGACCGCCCTCATCCGTAATTTCTTTGACCAATGTGTCTAGGGCATCCTCATCGCGCGCACCTGCTACTACAATTGCCCCTGCATGAGCAATCGCCTTTGCCAAATCATAACCAATACCCCGACTTGCCCCTGTCACAAGTACCACTTTGCCTGTCAAATCAAATCTTGGATAATCCATATTCACTCCCCTATAATATTATTTTATATCTTGTCCATAAAACAAAAGAGGGTCGCATTTGACCCCCTCAGTAGTTAATCGAATGTCAATATCTCACCATCATGGGGTATCATCAATTGATGCTCACTCACCCCTTTTTGATGAGCATACGTCCGCAACGATACACGGGTAATTGTGCCGTGGTCGAGTGCATCCATATGTGTCGCTACAACGGTAGCATGGATTGCGGATTGGCATACAGCAACAGTCTGTTTTGCATCCATCACAATTGGGTCAGAGTCGCCAAGCACTGCGCCACTAGAATGCGTTACGATGACATCAGGTTGCACATCTTTGACAATGTCTTGCACTTCGTCATACCAAATGGTGTCGCCCATCCAGTAAAGGGTTGGTTCATCATCCCCTTCAAACACAAAGCCAGAGACTGTTCCCATACGTTCCGCCCAATCATCAAGCCCATGTTGTCCTGGGGTACGGCGGATTGTAATGCCTTCCCATTCCAAGGTATCACGTATAGGTTTCACATTAGTAAATCCCTGATCCATAATCGTTGCAACATCCCCCGGTTCACAGAAAATGTGCATATCTTTTGGGATAAGAC
The DNA here is from genome assembly GCA_964352825.1 of uncultured Anaerolineaceae bacterium. Lineage (GTDB taxonomy): Bacteria > Chloroflexota > Anaerolineae > Aggregatilineales > Phototrophicaceae > UBA6055. The sequence continues at coordinate 4,279 of CAYGTY010000060.1, read as the reverse complement.
GTTGCGCCTCTTGGTCGAAATGATCGCTATGCAAATGCGATACCATCACCATCTCAATCCCCTCGATAACTTCGGTCGCCAACATCGGTAAATCAACAGTAGGATTCCGTGATTTCCCGGCAAACGGCTCATAGGCATGTTTATCTGCTAGGTAGGGGTCTATCAAAAAAGTATGCCCAGCATAGCTTATCCGTAAAGTCGCGTTACGAATGAGTTGTATTTTCATGTTGTTCTCCTAAACAGAACTTGGTGATAGCTTAATACCCTGCGATTAACCCATCTTTACGCGGTTCGCTTCCACCATATAATACACCTGTATCAGGGTCACGGCGAATAATTTGTCCTGCACCAAAGATTGCACGCATCCGCCCAGAAATCGGTTGGACTTTATGCCCCATTTCTGCAAGTTTTGCCATCGTCTTGACAGGGATGCCTTCTTCTAGTGCAATTGTCCCATCAGCCGTGCCACCCATCACCTGCCAACGTGGACGGTTGAGAGCTGCTTGTGGGTCAAGATCATCATCAACCATCGCCGACATGACTTGGAAGTGTCCTTGAGGTTGCATATCACCACCCATCACGCCAAAAGGTGCATACAATTCGCCATCTTTCAGTGCCATCCCTGGGATAATCGTGTGATAGGGTCGTTTTCCGCCTTCAAGTGCATTAGGGTGATTGGAGTCAAGCACAAAACCAGCACCACGATTTTGCAAAATTACACCTGTGCCTTTTGCCACAATGGCACTCCCCCAACCATGAAACAGTGAATTGATAAATGAGCAAGCGTTACCTTCGCCATCAACCACACAGAGATAAATTGTGTTCGAGCTACCGTCAGGTGTTCCGTATGATGGGGGTTGCATGGCTTTATCGGGAGATACCATTGCACGACGTTGAGCCGCATAACTACTGCTCAATAAACCTTCCAAAGGTGCAGGATTAAAAGCAGGATCAGCCACATATTGACGAATATCTGCAAATGCTAAACGCATCGCTTCAATCATCAGATGCAGACGTTCAGGTGAATCCCAAGCATATTGACCAATATTCCATTCTTTCGCAATGTTCATGGCGATTAATGCTGCCAAACCTTGCCCATTGGGCGGATGCTCCATAACCGTCACCCCATTGTAATCAATACTGATGGCTTCACCCCATGTCGAATGATGGTTTTTAAGATCGTCGAGTGTCATCACACCACCAAGGGATTGTGTGGTACTCACAATAGCTTCAGCGATTTGACCTTCATAAAAAGCAGATGGACCGCCCTCAGCAACAGCGCGTAGTGTATCGGCTAAACCGGGGAGTTTGACAATTTGTCCAACTTTAGGTGGATTACCCATGGGTAGATAATCTTCAGTATTTGAGCCATTCGCCAATGTTTGTCCACTGCCTTCCCACGCCGCACCAAATGCAGGGGAAACACCATAGCCTTCACTCGCATAATGAATAGCATGGTGCAATACATCACTTAAACCCATTGTGCCAAACTTTTCCAGCAAATCATGCCAAGCCCTCGCCGCCCCTGGCACTGTTACGGCATGAGCAGAGCGCAAAGGGATTTCATCCGTAATGCCCTGTTGTTTTAGATAGTCAATGGTATTAGCTTTAGGAGAACGCCCACTTCCGTTGAGTGCTGTCACCTGTTTTGTTTTGGCATCATAGTAGAGTGCAAAAACATCACCGCCGATACCTGTTGATGCAGGAGCAACCACATTCATCACAGCACCAGCCGCAACCGCCGCATCAGCCGCATTCCCACCTTGCTTGAGAACATCTAGCCCTGCTTGTGCCGCTAGTGGATTACTCGCCCCAACCATACCCCGTCGCGCTACGACCATAGACCGTCGAGAGTCGAAATCAAAAGACATTTGTTTCATAAGTATTCATCCTTTAAAAGAAATCATTAACGTAAAAATTGTAGCGCGTGTTTATGAGTAATAGGTAAATCCTATCCGCACAATAGTTTATTTAGTCACGCTCATAGGCTTTGATAATTTGTGAGTCATCCTCACGTCCATATCCTGCACCTGATGCTGCAATAAACATCTGTAATGCTGTCGCTGCAATCGGTGTCATAAAGCGCATAGATTTGCCCGCATCCAACACAATACTCAAGTCTTTTACAAAAATATCAACTGCACTCCGTGGATGTTCAGGTGGGTTTTCCATATGAGGTACACGATCCATAAACATCCATGACCGAGCCGCACTTGTTCCAATCACATCATAAACCACATTTGGGTCTAGTCCGCTAGCTTTAGCAAAGGCAATCGCTTCACCCGCAACCGCAACATGTACGCCACAGAGTAATTGATTGACAACTTTCATCGCACTGCCTTGTCCACATTCTTCACCCAAATGAAATGTATTTGATCCCATCGTTCGGATAATTGTTTCGACACGTGCAAATATAGCACTCGCACCCGATGCCATCATCGTCAATGAACGTTTTTCTGCGCCTGCCACCCCACCACTCACAGGGCAATCAATCATATGAATCTGATGTTCAGCCAGTTGTGATGCCATACGAGTAGCAAACTCAGGTGGAACGGTACTTCCAGAAATCACAATACTATCAGGTTTGAGTACCACAACCGCATTTCCATTCCCAAATAATACATCTTCGGTCTGTTTGTCATTGACCACCATCGACATTAATACATCAACATCACGAGCAGCTTCTTGTACGGAACTCGCAATTTGCCCACCCATTGCTTGAAATTTTGACAGAGAGTCCTCGTTAATATCATATCCCGTGACGGAGTACCCTGCTTCGACAAGTGCATGTGCCATCGGCAATCCCATTGCGCCCAGCCCAACAAAACCAATTTTTTGCGTTTTTTCAGTCATTCAATTATGTCCTTTACGATTTTATTTGAAGTGAGTATAACGTGGGTTAAGCTAAAAAATCACAAATTGGGTGAGGGAATTATGTGGAGATTTGGAGCTAAATTAAGCGACTGGGCAGGTCATAAACCTACCCAATGTTTGCTGTTACTCTTTGAGGCTTGATGTGGTTTTGGTAATACGTTTGAAGATATAACTATCACCATCATAAGCAGTTAACTCAAAGCCAGCTTTACCTAATTCATTCAAAACCACATGAAAGGGTTCATCTTTCCATTGAGGTTGTTTTTCACCATTGGCGCGGTATTGAATACCATATGAATTAATCACACCAACTTGAACATATTCCCATCTAGGCATATATCATTTCTCCTAAACATCACTTGATATATCCATTTTAATATGGAAATCGTAATTAGGAAATAAATCATGAAATATTGGAGCTATGATTTTTCGCTAAATTGTCCGACTGACCAATACTCATATTCCATATGACGCGCTGTTTTATCAGCAAAATCTTTACCAAGTAAACGGCTGACCGTATGCAATGCCATATCAATCCCAGCCGATACACCAGCCGATGTGATAATTTTCCCATTATCGACCCAGCGTTCTCCAGGACGAGCATCGAGGGTTGGCTCAGCTTCGGTCAATAGGTCAAAGGCAGTATGATAGGTTGTTGCTGATTGATTCGCCAATAAACCTGTTTTTGCAACAACCAAAGACCCTGTACAGACTGTTAGCAAGTGTTCAACCCCATCATATTGTGATTGTATCCATGCCCGAACATTTTCGTTGTGCATCAGTGTGCGAGTGCCTTGTCCCCCTGGGATAAGTAACAAATCGGGTTGCAGACAATTCGCCATACTATAATCAACATCAATCTTTAGACCATTACGTGCAACAACACGCTTTCCATTTTCACTAACAAGGTATACATTAAAGGGTTGTGTACCATCTTCATAACGTGCGACAGCAAATACCTCAAATGGGCCTGCAAAGTCTAATACCTCAACATCATCAAACATAAAAATAGCAACATTCCATTGTTTTTGTGTCATAGTCTATGCTCCTGATAAAGTTATTAATCGTGTTTCTTTACGGGGTAAAAAATAACGTCCATTACTTTCGTGCCATTGATGATCTTTCAACAACGATAATAAAACATCGGCATCACCTGTCAATGCAACCTGTCCCGTATTATCTGCTGAAATCGCTTCAATAGGTTCACCTTCAACCAAAATGGTTTCGATCTTTAGATCAACTGTCAGGCTACTCAGTTTTTTAGGACTATGTTTCTTTTTCTTAGCAGGCTGATAGACACTCAATACAATCAACGAATCGCCTACAGATAAACTCTTACCAATATAGCCTGTCACAAACATAATATCATCTTGTATCTCAACAATATCTAATACCAAATCCATTA
>CAYGTY010000059.1:0-29542 GCA_964352825.1 uncultured Anaerolineaceae bacterium | reverse complement strand
GCGATATTCCATAGTAGGTCTCCCTTGATAGTTTGTTTTAAAGGGAGATTGTAACGTGTTTTAACATGAATTCCCAAATGTTATTCATTATATGTGCCAACTTGTGGTGACCAAAATCGGATATGAAATTTGGGAACTTTGCGGGGAATCGTTAAACTAGATGACATAAATTTTTTAATAGGGAGATTCTGATGAAAGCAATCATGGTGATGTTTGATTCACTCAATCGGCATATGTTACCGTCGTATGGTGGCGAAATGATTCATGCCCCGAATTTTACACGATTAGCAGAGCGTACAGTAACCTTTGACCGTTGTTATGCTGGTAGTATGCCTTGTATGCCTGCACGGCGCGAGTTACATACAGGACGTTATAATTTCTTGCATCGCAGTTGGGGACCCCTTGAGCCTTTTGACGAGTCAATGCCTGAATTATTGAAAGAGAGTGGTGTATATACACATTTGGCGACTGATCATCAGCATTATTTTGAGGATGGCGGTGGAACATATCATACACGCTATAACAGTTGGACATTTGCGCGTGGGCAAGAAGGTGACCCTTTTAAAGGACATGTGGCTGACCCTGATGGACCTGAAGTATTGCATGCACGTCATCCGATTATGATGCGTCATGATAAAATTAACCGCACATATCTCACTGAGGAGTCTCTACAGCCACAGGCAGTTACGTTTTCTGATGGTATGGAATTTATCCAGACAAATCATGGGGAAGATCGCTGGTTCTTGCAGATTGAAACATTTGACCCTCATGAGCCATTCTTTACACAGCAAGTGTATAAAGATTTGTATCCTCATGATTATGATGGTCCACAATTTGATTGGCCTGATTATGCTCGTGTGACCGAAACGCCTGAGCAGGTACAACATATCCGCTACGAATATGCGGCACTCGTGAGTATGTGTGATGCCTACTTGGGTAAAGTCCTTGATATGATGGATGAGTTAAATTTGTGGGAAGACACGATGCTCATTGTAAATACCGACCACGGATTTCTACTTAGTGAACACGATTGGTGGGCAAAGATTGTCCAGCCATTTTATGAGGAAGTCATACATACCCCTTTATTCATATGGGATCCTCGTAGCCGTAAACAAAATGAACGTCGTACGAGCTTAGTACAGACGATAGATTTGCCTGCAACGATACTTGAATATTTTGATGTTCCATGCCCTGAGTCGATGTTTGGTCTGCCTTTACGGAAATCAATCGCTGCTGATGTTCCAGTACACGAAGCAATTTTATTTGGGCAACATGGCGCGCATGTTAATGTGACAGATGGACGTTATGTCTATATGCGTGCGCCTATATCAGAAGATAATACACCCCTATTTAACTATACAATGATGGCAACCCATATGCGCAATCGTTTCCAAGTCGAAGAGTTGCAAGATATAGAGATAGGTGGCCCTTTTGATTTCTCGCAAGGCTGTCGTATGATGAAAATCCCTGCTCGTAAATCGAACTATGGACATGAATACGGCACTTTATTATGGGATTTAGAGGCTGACCCGAAACAAGAAAGTCCAATCGAAGATGAAGCAATTGAAGCCCGTATGATTGATTTGATGGTACGTTTGATGAAAGAAAACGACGCACCACCTGAACAATATGAACGTTTAGGACTTTCATAAAACCTCTAATAGCGTTGGGTTTGCGCCTATAGTGCTTGATTGATATTTTTCATATAATGATGGGGACGTACATTGCGTCCTCTTTTCTATCTATATTGAGGTCAAAATAACTCAGTTGAATAATCCATATGAAAACCAGAAACTCAGTTCACAACCTAGCCGTCAAGCTGTAAATCAACCGAGACCTAAGAAAAAATCAGGTTGTTTGAGGTGGATATTGATTGCGTGTATGGGATTAGCATTTCCTGTGCTGTTGTGTGGCATATTCACTTTAGGCTATCTTTTGATTCCACCACCGTCTATGAATATTTTGGTCGTTGGGATGGATTCGCGTGGGAATGAAGGAACTGTCGCACGTACGGATAGTATTATGATTGTGAATGTTAATGCAGATAAAGCTCGTGTGAGCATCTTATCTATACCGCGTGGATTGTGGGTGACTGTGCCAAATTATGGGTCGCAGATGATTAATACAGCTAATTTTCTGGGTGAAGCTTATCAAGGTGGGACAGGGATGCCCTTGCTCAGCCAAACGATAGAGCAAAACTTTGATATCCAAATCGACCATTATGTACGAATGGACTTTGCGGGATTTGTTGATTTGGTCGATGCGGTCGGTGGGCTTGAGATTGATGTTCCGCGTGTGATTGAAGATTATGCTTATCCAACCTATGATTATGGCACAATCCAAGTTCGATTTGAGCAAGGATTACAGTGGATGGATGGTGAACGGGCGTTGATTTATGCAAGAACACGGCATGGTGATGATGATTATGCGCGCGCAAATCGTCAACAGCAGGTACTATCGGGTTTTGTTGGACGGTCATTAAATCCAGTAACATGGGGGAATTTAATCGTTGTATTGAACCAATCTGTAGAAACAGATTTAAATATATTGGATATGGTGATAAGTGCGCCAACAGCCTTGTTCAGCAGTGGACGATATAATCAACTTGTGATTGATAGGGAATATATTTTAGCAGGGGCAAATGGACCTATTCCCGACTACAACAAGATTGCACCATTTATTGCTGAGAATTTTAAATAACTAACGCGCAATAGCCTTTAAGATGGTTTCGTATTCGTCAACATTTTGTTTGGGGTCAAAGTGTTCTTTTGCATATTGTTTGCCGTTTTCTGATAGCTGACTGTGATATGTTGCATCTTTAAGTAATTTGGTAATGGCAGTAATCATTGCTTTTGCATCATAGGGGGGGACGGTAATTCCTGCATTGGCTTGGGTGATGACATCGTGCATTAATCCCTTGACTGCAACGACCATCGGTGTTCCTGTTCCCATTGCTTCAAATAATTTTGCTTGAAAGCGCATCTGGTCTAGTGGGTTATCATGTAATGCCCAGTAGGTTATATAAGATGCCTCCCAAAATGCTGGAACATCTTCATATTTAATCCAGTCACACCACATACACTGTGAATACTCAGGTGCTTCTATCGCTTTCTGTAAGGCTTCTTTCTGTTGCCCCCCACCAACAAATACAAATTTAAGATTTGGCTGGTCATTAAAGTGTTTTGCGACTTCCAACATAGTATCTATATCGATGTGTGCGCCTAGTACACCTAAAAATGTAATCAGCCGTTCGTTGCCGAGATTACGCTTGTCTCTAAAGCTCTGAGCATCAGGCACGGTATTAAAGGTCTCGGAATCAATAGCATTATAAATAACTTTGCTATGCTGAATTTCACCGATACGTTCCTTTACTTTGTCCATCAATGGGGGATAAAGGGTGACGATTGCTTTTGCTTGACGTTGTGTATGATTCGTTAGTGCTTTAAATACACGATAGATTAGACTAGCTTCTGTAGTGACACTCGCAACAACGAGATACTCGGGCCAGAAGTCGCTGATATTGGCTAAATATGGGGTGCGTTTAACTTTGCTTATTGCCCAACCCGCTAAGGCTGTAAATATGGGTTGGTTCTCTATCAAAATGACATCAGGGCGTTTGACAAATAGACCGTGTAATGTGCAGGTTATCATAAATGAAAGTTGGCTGAGTAGGCGATGTTTGATACTAGGGCTAGATGAGGTATACAGCCATGTTTGAATGACATTGATGCCGTCACGATTTTCTTTAACAACCAACTTACCCCGATAATTTTCAGGGATACTCTCTCTCTGATAATGGGGCATTGTTGTCAGGATTGTGATAGTGTGACCCCGTTTTTGTAATTGTTTGGCAAGTCGTGTCAGGCGATTTGCTGCTGCACCACTATCTGGCTCATAATAATGGGTGATAAAGAGAATATTCATCGTGAAGTCACCTAACTGTTAGGAGAGTAAACTATAATGCGTCGGTCATAATAACTAGCTTTTTGCATGATAGGGATTTTATATGCATTGCAAGTCTAAGCGAAGTTTGATGTTATGTCTAATATTTTCACTATTTCACCATAAATACGGTATGATTGCAGAGATATTGATTTTATGAAAAGAGGGATATTATGCAAACTTATGGAACAACCCCTGATGGGCAAGTAGTTGAAGAATATATACTCATTAACGCAAATCAGATGGAAGTTAAAATTATTACTTATGGTGGAATTATCACATCCATTCGTGTTCCTGACCGTTATGGTATTGTGAAAAATGTCGCCCTCGGTTTTGATAGCTTAGATAAATACTTAGCAGAACATCCTTATTTTGGTGCGATTGCAGGGCGCTATGCTAATCGGATTGCTGGTGGTAAGTTTATATTAGAGGGTCAAGAATATACGCTTGCGCAAAATGATGGGGATAACTCATTACATGGTGGGCTTAAGGGTTTCGATAAAGTGGTCTGGTCGGCTGAAGCTGTATCGGATAATAACAATCAGGGAGTACGCTTAAGCTACTATAGTGTGGATGGTGAAGAAGGGTATCCTGGGAATCTTGATGTTACAGTTACCTATTGGTTAACTGAAAATAACGAATTGAAGATTGAATATATGATGAGTTGTGATGCAAAAACTGTGGTCAATGTCACAAATCATTCTTATTTTAATTTAAAAGGTGAGGGTGAAGGCACAATCTATGACCACATCCTTACATTGAATGCGGATACCTATACACCAACAGATTCAACACAAATCCCAACAGGTGAAATCGTAGATGTGTCAGGTACTCCATTTGATTTTAGAGTCCCGAAAACAATTGGCTCTGGTCAACGTTCCTCCCACCCCCAAATCTTGATGGCGAAAGGCTATGACCATAATTTTATTCTAAATAGAGAAGGCTTATATGCGGGTGAAGTGGGTTTTGTCGCACGGGTTTATGAGCCTGCATCAGGACGTGTGATGGAAGTGTGGACAACTGAACCTGCCGTGCAGTTTTATGCAGGGAATTTCTTAGATTCAACTTTAGTTGGAACAAGTGGACGGCTTTATCGTCAAAGTGATGGGCTAGCATTGGAAACGCAACATTATCCTGATTCACCAAATCAACCTGATTTCCCATCCACTGTTCTTGAGCCTGATACGACTTATCATTCAACAACGATTTATAAATTTGCAACGGATAGCTAACCCGCAGTGATACCACCATCTATCGGTAGTACAACGCCTGTGATAAAGCTGGATTCGTTGCTGGCGAGATAGAGAATGGCATCAGCAACTTCTTTCGGTTGCGCGATTCTTCCGAGAGGGTGTTTGGATGACCAGACTTCTTCCGCACCTTCTCCATATTGTTCCCATGCTGCTGTAATCATCTCAGTTTGGACGCTCCCAGGGCAAACACAATTGACGCGAACGCCCGATTCTGCATGGTCAAGTGCCATTGCACGGGTTAATTGAATCAATGCGCCCTTAGATGCACAATAAGCTGGAATGCCTTTGAAGCCGACCATACCAACATATGAAGCCACATTAACAATTACGCCCTTTGTTTTCTCCAGATGAGGAATTGCGAATTTGCTGAGATAGAATGCACCATTTACATTGACATCAAATGTACGCTTCCAGTTGTCTACACTTGTTTCTACAACCGTTTGGTTACGATAAATGATGCCTGCGTTGTTAATCAGTATATCAATCTGACCATATTGATTAATGGTCTCTTGAATCACATGTTCACAGTCCTCAACTTGTGTCACATCACAAGCAATGAAGTGACCATCTGCGTCATTTTCTTTGACAATTTTCAGGGTTTCTTCTGCTGTTTCGGCATTACGTGCTGCAATAACGATTATTGCGCCTTCTTCTGCAAACCGTTGAGAAATTGCACGTCCGATACCAACATTCCCACCTGAGATAATCGCGATTTTGTTTTGTAATCGTTTATTGCTCATTATTCACCTCTACGAATCTATACAATACTGTGTTTCAGTATAGTGTTCTCTATCAATTCATAACACTCTATTTTTGTAAATTTGGCTTTGTTGGTATGATTCATTTGTATTTAACAGCATAGGAGTTACAAATGTCATTCGATGCGATTGTAATTGGTGGTGGTATTGTTGGTGCGTCACTGGCTTATCATTTAGTAAAATCAGGTTTAAAGACGCGCTTGATAGATCGTCATGATGTTGGACGTGCGACTGATGCAGGGGCAGGGATATTATCACCAGAGACATCAGCAACGGAATCTGACGAATGGTATCGTTTTGGGATGACAGCAGTTGAATACTATCAACCCCTTATTGATGATCTGAGAAGAGAACAAGATGGTGATACGGGTTATGCGATGTGTGGCTTATTACGGGTTGCCGTGAGTGATGATGAAATTGAACTTTATAACAATGCACATCAGATTGTCTTTGAACGCCAAACGCAAAATAATACGCCTCTTAAAAGTGATTTATACGATGTGTCTTCTAATCAAGCTAAAGAAATTTTTCCCGCACTAGCGGATGTTCATAAAGCCTTTTATCATCGTACAGGGGCGCGTGTTGATGGCCGTCTCTTGTGTGAAGCGTTAATCAAAGCAGGGATTCATTATGACTTAGATGTACAACATGCTAGTGTGGATCAGTTATTGCTCAAGGATAATCAAGTCGTTGGTGTTCTTGTTGATGGTGAGGAAATTCTTGCTGGAAAAGTTGTAATTGCTGGTGGTGCATGGTCAACTGTTTTTGGTGAGCAACTTGGTGTGCAAATTCCAGTTAAACCACAGCGCGGGCAGATTATTCATCTTCAATTGGATAATCACGATACAGCTAATTGGGCTGTGATTAATGCGTTTCGTGGACATTATATGGTAGCGTGGGAGCATGGTCGTGTTGTCGTTGGAGCGACTCGTGAAACAGGCTCAGGTTTTGTACCTACGACCACTGCAAGTGGTATTCATGAAGTTCTGAGCGAGGCATTACGCGTAGCACCGGGATTATCTTCCGCGAAATTACTTGAAGTTCGGGTAGGATTGCGACCCTATTCGGCTGATAAATTACCTGTTCTGGGGCGCGTACCCAAGATTGATAATATTTATATCGCTACAGGGCATGGTCCAACAGGATTACAATTAGGACCTTACAGTGGAAAAGTTGTTGCTGATATGATCTCGGAAACATCTATTGCTGATGATCTATCACCTTTTGATATTATGCGTTTTAGTGGGAGTATGTAGATTGTTTCGAACCTATAATTTGGTTGGTATATGACTCAAAATTTTACACGCCAGGAACTTCATACTGATAATCAGAAGCATTGGTTGATGCAACGCTTGCCATTTCTATTTTGGATGCGACATTATAACCGGTCTGATTTCCCCAGTGATATTGTGGCTGGTTTGACAGTTGCGACGATGCTGATCCCTCAAAGTATGGCGTATGCACTGTTGGCAGGATTACCACCAATTGTGGGCTTGTATACAGGGATTTTGCCTGTGCTGGTGTATGGCTTATTGGGTTCAACACGAATGCTGACACTTGGACCAACGGCCATTACATCGGTCATGATATTGGGGAGTATCACTGGGTTTGCCCAACCGAATACTGAGCAGTTCTTTATACTATCTTTGACACTATCTTTGATGCTTGGGATTGTCTATTTGTTGATGGGATTGTTGCAATTAGGCTTTGTGGTGAATTATTTAAGCCGTTCGGTTTTAGAAGGTTATGTAAATGCAGCCGCTTTGATTATTGCAATTAGTCAGATTAAAGGTTTGTTGGGGGTTGTTGTTCCGCGCTCTCCATATCCTGCCGATACTGCCTATCAGACGGCACTTCAATTGTACAATACACATATTCCAACTGTGTTATTGGGTATTGCTTGTATAGCTATGTTATTGTTTTTTACATATCGGCTGGATAATGTCTTATCGCATTGGGTATCTAATCCGAATGTGAGGCTAGTCATTGTGCGTAGTGGCTCTTTAGTTACTGTCTTGCTGGCAACTTTATGTGTCGCTGGCTTTCGCTTAGATACACTTGGAATCAGCATTATTGGTGAAATACCGATTGGCTTTCCACCTATTTCTTTAGGACCTTATGATTTTTCAGAGTGGCAAGGTCTCTTACCCGGTGCGCTGGCGATTGCATTTGTCGGGTTTATGGAAGGCATATCAACTGCACAGTCTTTGATGAATCAGCGTCGGCAGACTTTAGATGCAAATCAAGAACTAATTGCAATGGGAGTCGCAAATATTGCTGGTGCGGTCAGTGGTGGTATGGCATCGACTACATCAATAAGTCGTTCTGCTGTAAATCATGCTGCAGGTGCAAAAACGGGCTTATCATCGATAATTGCAGCGATAATTGTTGGCTTAACAGTCGCTTTCTTCACACCCCTATTTTACTATCTGCCTAATACAGCACTGGCGGCGATTATTTTGACCTCAGTTATCCGCTTATTTAATATTCATTCACTACGCCAATTATGGAAATATAGTAAACTCGATACCCTTCCGTTTTTTGTGACGTTTTTTGCCACCTTTTTCATTAGCATTCCGATTGGTATCGCCAGTGGTATTTTCTTCTCATTGATGACCTACTTAGCCAGAACAAGCCGTCCCGAAATCGAACAACTTGGACGAATTGATTATACAGAGCATTACCGCGATATGGCGCAGTATAAAGACGCATTGCAAATCCCTAGTGTGATGATCGCACGTATAGACGAAAGCCTATATTTTGCGAATGCTCAATACTTAGACAGGTATGTTCGTAATCGCTTGGCTGAGGCTGAAAATGTTGATTATTTAATTCTTGTATGTGATGCAATGAACTGGGTGGATGCCAGTGCATTACAGATTCTTGAAGAATTAGTTTATGACTTAAAAAAAGTTGGAATCACAGTTTATTTTACTGAGATGAACCTTAAAGTGTGGGGGCGTGTGAGTAAGATAGGATTTATGGAACGGGTAGGGGGAGAGCGTTTCTTTCATCGAACCCACGAAGCTGTTGAAGCAACTGGGGCTTTGTTGGATCATGAACTGCCGATTTAGATAAATTAAAAAGACTGCCTTGATAGACAGTCTTATATTACTTTGCTGTTGATCAAATTAGTTGGTGGAAGTCGGGTCAAATGCGTCGCGTAAACCATCTCCAATAATATAGAGACAAAGTACAACAACTGTAATCAATGTCCCTGGAAAGATAACGAGATGGGGTGAACTCAAAAACTCACGCGATTTACTTAACATATTTCCCCATGTTGCTGTCGGTGCTTGAACCCCTAATCCTAAAAAGCTCAATGCGGACTCAATCAAAATAACGTTACCGATATTAATGGCTAGTGTCACAATTGTTAACGAAAATACGTTGGGCAAAATATGCACTAACATGATTCGGAGATCGGATGCCCCTAGTGCTTTCGCCCCAACAATATATTCGCGAGAACGGATGGATAATGTCTCACCACGGACAAGGCGGGTGGTTGCTGTCCATGTGAGAAAAGCTAGCACAAGAATTAGCGTAACAGGACCAGGGGAGAATACTGCTGAGATAACAATCAGCAAAACCAGCCCCGGGATAGAATTTAGGGTTGTGATAATCCAGTTGACGATATCATCAACCGCTCCTCCGAAATACCCCGTGATAATCCCTAGAGTGACTCCAATTGCAAGTGATAACATACCTGAAAGGAAGCCAATCAATAAGGATACCTGTCCAGCATAGAGCAAGCGGGCAAAGTGGTCACGCCCAAGGTTATCAGTGCCAAAGATATGACCTTCTGCTCCGACAGGGAGAAAGCTAGAATTGGCAGCATCGGTGGTATTTGGATCGACGCCTAATACACTTGTAAGGAGTGGAGCAGCAATGGATAAAATTGCTAAAATCACAATAACGCTAATTGCGGTTAAGGTCAGTTTATCGTTAAGGACACGCATGATAGCAAGTTGGGTTAAGGATTTACTCCGTAATACCTCTTGCATTTCCATCTGTGCGATGCGGTCTTTGCTTGTTTGAACAGCCATAATAAACCTCCTCCTATGTCAACCGAATACGAGGGTCGATGAGTACATACAAAATGTCAGAGAGTAAGAAACCAAGTATCGTGCCGATAGATGCAAAAATAACAACCCCCATCACAACAGGAAAGTCTTGTTGGATTGCGGATTGGAATGCAACTCGCCCGACACCGGGCCATGCAAACACTGTTTCCGTTACAATCGCGCCACCCCAAAGATTCGTTACAATCGGACCTAATAATGTCGCCACTGGAATCATTGCGTTTCGCATAGCGTGCTTGAAGTAAACATTACGTCGGGACAGACCCTTTGCACGGGCTGTGCGAATATAATCTTGGTGCATTACTTCTAGTGTTGATGTGCGAACATATCTTGAAAATAAGGCAATATTGGTCGCGGATAATACAATTGTTGGTAAAATTAGATATTCAATCCGTTCAAATACTGGCGGGCATACCCCTGTTAGGGTTGCACCACATCGCGCTCCTAAGGGTAATATTCCAAGTTGTGACCCAAAAAATAAGATGAGTATCAAACCTAACCAAAATGCAGGTATCGCGTTGAAGATAACTGCTAATACTCGGGAAAAGTTGTCAAATAACTTCCCTTTAGATGCTGCTGATAATACGCCAACTGGAATGCCTAGAACTAAGGCTGTAACCAGCGATGCAACACCAAGCTCAAGTGTGGCAGGTAATCGATCGATAATAATGTCCATAACAGGTTGCTTTTGCACAAACGATCGCCCGAAATCACCACGTAAAATACCATAATTATCGCCAGGTGCTTCTGGTTCACCATCACCATCAGCATCTAGTGGAATAAGAAATTCCACAGCTTGGTCTGCAATTTCATCGCCGTCACTATCCCAGCGAAGCCAATCATCTCCTACAAGCCAACGAATATATTGAATATGAAATGGGTCGTTAATACCAAGTTGTGCTTCTAGTGATGCGCGCGTTTCTTCGGAAATATTCGGTGCGAAGAATAATCTATCGACGGCACTACCGGGGGCTAACCATAATAATAAATATGAGAATAAGGTGATGCCAAAAAATGTTGGTAAAGACTGAGCAAGGCGACGAATAATATATTTAATCATGTACATTACCTGCTTAACTGGAATTATCGAAATTGTCTATAGCATTGTTATATGAAAAGAGTGCCGAATTACTTCGACACCCTTTGTGAATTAACTTAACAATTAAGGATTAATTGCCAAATCAGCCATATTGCGGTAGCGTGCTTCATCGAATGGATCATAGTTACCAACTGAGTTGGCTTCTGCGTACATTACGTTTGGAGCAAACAATGGCAACCAAGGCAAGTCATTGTGGAGAATCTCACCGATTTCCCAGTAGAGCGCTTGGCGTTCTTCAAAGCCACAACCTGGAAGGGTTGCTGCTTGTTGATAGAGTTCAGTTACGCGAGGATTATTGTAAGATACAAAGTTGAAACCACCGCCCACTGTATCGCCTGTTGGTGTGAAGACACCTGAACCGTCAGCTGTGTCTGGTTGAATGTTGGTGAAACCAATCAGGATTGCATCAACTTCTTGACCGAGAAGACGAGTAACCAATGCACCGAATTCTTGTGTTACAAAGTCAACTTCGATACCAATTTGTCCAAGTTGATCTTGGAAGATTGTACCAGTTGCTTCGCGAACGACATTACCGGAATTGGTTGCAAGTTCGAAGGAAAGGGTTGTTCCGGGTTCTGCATAAAGTGCATCTTCGGTTGCAACGAGTGGTGTTGATGGATCATCATCATCATCGAC
The DNA here is from genome assembly GCA_964352825.1 of uncultured Anaerolineaceae bacterium. Classification (GTDB taxonomy): domain Bacteria; phylum Chloroflexota; class Anaerolineae; order Aggregatilineales; family Phototrophicaceae; genus UBA6055. The sequence goes on along the minus strand of CAYGTY010000059.1, from coordinate 17,772 downwards.
CCAACCTGCTTCTGCAAGAAGCGCAAGTGCTGCTTCTGGGTCATATTGCCATGAATCGAGTTCTGTGTTGTAGCCCCAGAGTGCTGGTGAACCATAAGCATCAGCTTGAACACCTTCACCTTGTGCGGCACCTTCGATAATGTCTTCGTAGTTGATTGCTTGTGCAATTGCTTGACGAACACGAACATCACCAAAAATTGGATGAACACCTTGGTCAAGTGCTTCGCCGTCTTCACCCAAACCATCAACAGGTGCAGTTGGATCAGCAAGGTTGAAACCAACAAAGGTCAAACCGTCATCAACAAATTCGTAAATTTGGAATTCGCCAGCTTCAGCGCGTTCACGGAATTCTTGCATACGAGGTTGTGGAACACCACCATTACCTGTACCGAGTGAGGTTAATTCACCAGCAAGGAATTGTTCAACTTCAACAACTTGGTCTGGAACGCTACGGACAATGTAACCTTCGAGTCCAACAGGCAGTTGATAACCATCATTACGAAGCATACTAACTTGTTCACCGGGTACCAATGCACCGAAGTTAAATACACCAGAGGTAACTTCTGGATTTTTGTTGTAGTCAAGGTTATCAATTTCAGCGAAATCACCATCAATCAATGGTTCGATGATGTGTTGTGGCAAGATACCAAAGTCATCCATTTTAGTTAGACCGAGGCAAGATGCTTCTGTTAGTGTAATCACGAGGGTTGTTGCATCAGGTGCTTCAACGCTTGCGACGGTATCCAAAACATCAAGGCGTGGGGATGAGGTTAATTCACTTGCAAGTGCATCAAATGTGAATTTGTAGTCAAATGCACTGACAGGCGTTCCATCACTCCACATAATGTCATCACGTAGTGTGAATGTATAGACCATACCATCTTCTGATAGTGTCCATTCGAGTGCGAGACCGTTAGATTGGTCATTCCGTCCACCCATCATTGGTTCACGGGTTTCTGGGTCGATATTGAAAATATTAGGGAAGAGTAAATCGGTATAGTTATCTTCCACGGTACTGTTGCCTAGAAGCGGATTGATGGTATTCGGATCACCACCAAAGGTGCTTCCGATAAGAATACCACCCTCTTGTGCGCTTACGCTGACTGCCATCAACGATGCAAGCACCAAGAGTAATGTGACTCTAAGTGATTTAAACATAGTTTTCTCCTGATACAGAAAAAATACAAATTGTAATATATGCGAAAAATACGCATCAAGAGTATAACAGAAGGATGGACATTAGTGCCATAGACCAATTTGATGTTTTAATTTATTTTTTATGTCCAATTCTTTTAAAGTGAATCTTTTCTGAGAGATTTGACATGCGTAAAAGTTGGAATGAGTCTGTGAAATTTGTAATTTATCGATTGATAGGTGATAAACGTGGTGTTGGATTTACGCGAGAGCAACTAATTAGTACTGAGTTAGATAGGATTGTCTATGAAACACAATCAACGGGTGTAACTCCTGAACAGACGCTGAGTCGCGTTTTACAGGAGCTACGAGATGGAGAGTTCATCGAATTTAGTGATAATGATGGTTTTTATAGGTTGCTTTAGAAAATTATTAATAAAAAAGAACATTAGGTGACCAACTCATATCAGGGTCAAATGGATAGCAGGGACGCCCAATCCGTTGATAGGGTAGCTTGACAATATCTTGATTGACAGCTCCTACAGATAAGGCTAGATAGGCTTTTTCTGCCATTGCTTTTAACTCTGGAACTAAGTAGCCGATTTTGACAACTACAATATCATGGTCTTCTGGGATTATGCCTAAATCAATAAATTGCTGACGATAATGAAAGGGTGTTCGCTTGCTGGTTAAGATAATACGGATACCACCCACTTTGAGGATGACTTGTGGATTTTCCTCATCAGCTTTGATAAATTCAACAACTCCAGATACATCAAGCGGTTGACTATTCCGTGTATCCCATTTACCGCCGATAGATAGGCTAACTGCATTGCCTAAACCTGCATTGATACATGCAGAAACTGCTTCCGTATCAGGAATACTTGCATAAATCATATCTTTGGGGTTGATGTCTAATGCACGTGACAGAAAATATGTGACATCCCCAACGCCACCTGCGGTTGGGTTATCCCCAGAATCGCTTATAAGAACAGGTTTAACAGTATCTTGCATAGCTTGCTGGATACACTCATCAACTGATAGGGCAGGTACACCAAACTCAAAATCGGCACGACGATCCCAATAGACTTGCGCCAGATGACTTGCAGCTTGTTGGATCGCGTCTTCATCTAACCCAATCGCAATAGCACAAGCTGTCATGCGCGGTTCGTCTGCCCATACATAACCGACTTGAATCGTAGCATCCATAACCTTGTTGCCATCAATTTGTGGGATAATCTCATTATAGATACTCATTCCCGGTTCCCATTCTGTACTGGTTTTCTCACCGGGGAGTCCAACAGGGATTTTTACAAAGGCTTTTTTAGGACGGATACCTTCACGTATACATCTTACAAGTAGAGACATTGCACGTTCACGGGTCTCCATATAATCAATATGAGGGGCGGTGCGAAAGCCTGTGATGATGTCAATGTTTTTCATAATGCGTTCGGAGACATTACCATGTAAATCGTAACTAGCAGAAATTAAACAATCGTCGCCTACAATGTCACGAATGGCAACAATCCAATCCCCTTCGGCATCATCACGGTCAGCAACGTTCATCGCACCGTGCATGTCAAGATAGATACCGTCAAAAGGACCGTGTTCTTTTAAGTGTGATAAAAGCTCATTTTGAATTGTTTCATAGGCTGATGGCTCGACAGGCCCACCGGGTAATGCTTTTGCCGATAGTGTGCCTACAAATTCAATATCTTCATACTCTTTGAGGAATGGATATAAATTTGCAAAGTCATCTGTATTAGGTCGGATAATCCGAAAATCCTCAAGTTTTGTACTCAGGACGGAGAATGTACAGCTTTCTGTTGCGATGCCACCGATTGCGATTTTCATGATGTTTTCTCATTTTGTTGATAATACCACACGAGTGCGGATGCCCCTAATGCGGCATTGGTTAGCTTGGATAGCGATATGGTAACTGCATCATAATTCTGGATGAGGGTTCTTTGTTTGAATGTTTCTATGAGTGTTTCTTCGAGTAGATGATATGAAGCGTGAATTAGCCCACCGCCCAGAATAATCTGTCTAGGGTTGAAAATCCCAGCACACCATGAACAGGCAATTGCTAGAACTGTTGCTGCTTCTTTTATGACAAATTGGGCTAATTCATCATTATATTCTGCCCATTTAATAATCTCATGCGTTGTGATGTTGTCAGCAGAGATTTTTGTATCTGGGTAATCGGCAAAATGTTGTTCTGCATTTGCCACAAAACCTTTACCAGAGATAGACATTTCTACACAACCGCGCAAACCACAGGTACATTGTCGCCCATCAATTGGGTTAATGGAGACATGTCCAATTTCCATTTCAGAATGTGATGTGCCACGCATGATTTGATTATCAATCATGACAGCACCGCCTAATCCTGTTCCGATTGCTAAATAGATATAATTTGCAATGCCTTTAGCGACTCCAAATAATTGCTCGCCGATTGCACCAACATTCACATCGTTTTCAACATAAATAGGAAGTGGTTTATCCAAACGCGTTTGAATTTCATCTGCAAGATGGACATTTTGCCAGAGCATATTTACAGCGTTGATTGCAATACCTCTTTGGCTATCAACTGGACCAGGCACACCAATACCAACGCCCTCAATATTGGGGTATTGCTGTAGATACTGGTTAATCTGTTGGGCGATGCGGTCAAATGTAATCTCATGAGGATTTGAGACTAATGTTGGCAATGTAATTTCATGACAGATATTGCCATTGCGGTCGGCAACGACAAAAGCCATTTTTGTACCACCAATATCAAGTCCAATCGTGAGTTTTTCTGGCATGTTGTGTCCTTAAATGCAAGTTTAGTGGTTGGAATACCACGATGCTAATGCAACTAGGACTAGCAATGTGATACCCACGCCTATTGACAGTATCGTAATAACAAATTCTGCACTGTCAGGTTTGACAATGAATAATAGGAAGACTGATGTTCCTGTCACAAAAACACCAGCCCGAAAGAATCCCTTTAATAAATCAGGTGTCATGTAAAATTAGTTCTTTCCCTTGTTGTAAAGGTATACACGCCACTTCGACATCTCCCGTAGTTTGTATAGGAATTGCTAGTTGAGGTATAGTCTGATCACAGACATCCTCAACATGCCAAGGACATCGAGGGTGGAATGAACACCCCGACGGTAATTCTGTTAAACGCGGAATATCTTCGCTGCGAAGTTTTATGTGTTGTTTATTCCGAGTTTTTTCAGGGTCAGGCTCAGGTATAGCTGATAACAACACTTTAGTATAAGGGTGTTGTGGCTGTGCAATCAACTCCTGAGTTTTTCCTAATTCAACCATACGTCCAAGATACATGACCCCAATGCGACCTTCCCAAGCAAAATATTTTGCTAATGCAAGGTCGTGTGTGATAAAGACAATCGTTACATTGAGTTGGTCTCGTAATTGCATCATCATTTGCAATAGCCCGATGCGGATAGACACATCCACCATACTAACAGATTCATCAGCAACAATAACTGATGGTTCTGTTGTAAGTGCACGAGCAATACTGACTCTTTGGCGTTGCCCTCCACTGAGTTGATGCGGATACTTATCAATCACATCTTCAACAGGTGTTAGGTCAACTAATTCCAATAATTCCGCCACCCGACGACGTGCTTGTGTACGGGTGGATACAAATTTATGATGGAACAATGGATAGCTAATCATATCATAAATTGTCTGAGTTGGGTTTAGAGATGCGTACGGGTCTTGATGTATAATTTGCACAGAACGACGATAATGTTTTTGAGAATTGCCTCTAAGGGTTGATATATCTTTACCTTCAAAGTAGATTTTACCACTGCTGGGTGGAAGTAACCCTGCCATAATTTTGCCTGTCGTTGTTTTACCACAACCACTTTCACCCACTAAACATAAAAATTCGAGCTTATTGACGTTGAAATTGAGGTCTTGTAAGACGGGGATAATTTCACGCCCTTTATTAAAATTACGATGAATACCTTCTAGCCGAATGATAGGTTCAGACATTAGACTGTTTCCTTTCGTGCTGCAATAACCTTGTCTTTGTGCCAGCAGGCAGCAGGGTGGTCTTCTATATCAGCAATAAGTGGCGGATTATCTGTTTTGCATTTATCTGTTGCAAATTCACATCTTGGATGGAATTTACATCCTGAGGGTGGGTTAATAAGATTTGGTGGTGACCCAGGGATACTTTTTAGAACATCCTCTGAATGGTCCAATGTTGGAACAGAGGTCAACAAACCATAAGAATAGGGGTGAAGTGAATTGTAGAACATACTGTTCACACCCCCCATTTCAACAATTTGACCTGCATAAACTGTTGCGACAACATCTGCCATTTCTGCGGCAAGTGATAAATCATGACTGATAAAAATAATACTGAAGTTTAAACGTCGTTGCATCTCATTCAAAACATCAATAATTGCTCGTTGCGTCAGAATGTCTAATGCTGTTGTAGGTTCGTCGAGGATAACAATTTGTGGGCTAAGTAGGACACCCAAAGCCAGTAGGGTACGCTGTTTCATACCACCACTTAATTCATGTGGGTAGGAATCATAGACGCGTTCTGGGTCAAGCCGTACCAGTTCGAGCAAATTTAATGACCGCTCCCGAATGGCTTTTTTATCTGACCAGCCATGTGCGCGTGCTGTATCCTCAAATTGTTTGCTAATTTTCAGCACAGGATTGAAGGCATTTTGTGCGCCTTGGAATACCATCGCACATTCTTTCCAACGAAATTCACGGAGTTGCTTGGTACTTAATTTGAGAACATCTTGTACTTCATCATCGCGTTGATATAAGATTTCCCCTTTTGTCACAACAGCATTTCTAGGCAATTTGCGGATGAGCGACAAACTGACGGTTGTCTTTCCACTACCACTCTCACCAATAAGTGCCATCGCTTCACCCTTCTTAAGCTCAAATGAAACATCATTTGTGGCTTTAACATCGCCTCGCTGTGTACGATAAATGATGGAAAGGTCATCGACTTTTAGAACAACATCGTCTTTAAGTTTTCTTGACATTATATTATTCCTTGCTTTATACGGCACTACGCAAACGTGGGTCGAAGACTTCTTCGAGTGCACGAGCGAAAAGCACTAAACAGACTTGGAAGATTGCGATTGCCAGTACAGGTGATAAAGCCATACTTGCACCATCAGGATTAAATAGTGTGCCACGTGTCCGCCCAAAATAGAGCATAACACCCCATGTATAGTCATTAATGGGTGCGAGTCCTAAAACAACCAAACCGATTTGTTCATACATAGCAAAGGTAATTGAGAAAATAAAGTTGATGGTCACAAAACTAATCATATTTGGCAAAATTTCACGGAACATGATGTGAGGTGTTCCCAGCCCGAGTGATTGGGCAGCTTCTACAAAATCACGTTCACGCAAACTGAGGACTTGTGCGCGAATGGCACGCATGAGGGCAGGCCAACCCAGTAACCCGATGAGAACACCCAGCAAAAGTGTATTGTCAAATCGTATCAAACCTGCCAGAACAACAAGTAATGGAAAGCGTGGAACTGCCAATATAAGATTTGTTAGAGCCGTTAATACGCTATCGACTGGACCACCTAACAATGCTGCGACTGAGCCAAAGACGAGAGCAATCATTGTGGAGATAACACCACCAATCACCGCTGTCATAATCAAGATACGCCCACCATGCACAATGTGGGTTGCAATATCACGCCCTTGTGTATCTGTACCGAGAAGATGTGGTGGACCAAATTCTGGATTTGAAATGATGATGTTTTCTTCAAACAAAGCCTTGAGTTCAGGGTCTTGTTGATTGAAGAAAAATTCTTCAACCGACTTAGAGAAGATGAGGGTTGCGTCAATTTCTTTATTGGCAACATCGACAAGGGCTGCTTGTATACCGGGACCATCACGCCGTGAACTCCAGCGGTAGGTTTCAACAGTCATTGTGTCGGCATAAGGCTCAATCAAAATAGGACCACCTGTTTGATTGACGACTCCGACAGTTTTGCCTTCGAGGTCTTCGAATGTTTTAATATCGGCATTATCAACATGAACAGCTAATTGAATCCGTGACCCCATTGGACCTGTGATTTCATCTAATTTAGGTTCATCATCAAATTCGACAAAAGAGGGTAATACGAAGGTTACAAAAAAGTAGAGGACTAAGCCGATGAAGCCTATGAAACCCGGTATATTACGACTTAGGCGATAAATAAATTGCCAAATATCTTTTAGCAGGTTAATTGGCATGGTTAAAAGTGTGCTATCTGATGCTTCTCGTTTTGTATATGACATGATTATTTCTCTCCTGAGACACGAACGCGCGGGTCAAGGAATCCATAGGTGAGGTCAGCGAAAACATTTGCCAACACAACCGTCATGGTTAATATCAGAAAAACTCCTTGCATCGAGGTATAGTCCCGAACAGTAATCGAGGCAAATAAATAATGTCCTAAGCCCCAATAAACAAAAATTTCTTCGATAACAACACCACTACCGAGTACAAATCCAATGCTGATGGTTAATTGTGTGAAGAGGGGGAGTGAAGCATTACGTCCGACATAAGCTGTGATAATACGACTATCTTTGAGACCGCGTGCTTCGGCGACATTTACATAATCTTCATTGAGGACACTCATTGTACTACTCTTCATATTGAGCATCCAGCTACCGAGCGTACTGACAACATAGGTGATGATGGGTAGGGTAGCGTGTTTGAGGACATTAATAATAAACTCAGCATTAAATCCCGGTGTCAGCCCTGAGTCATATGTACCACGTAACTCGCCGACATTAAACCAACCCCATTGAATCCCGATAATAATAATGATTAGCAATCCCCAAATATAATTAGGCACACCTGTCATAAATGATGCAAATAGGGATAAGGAATGGTCTAAAAATGAATTTCGATAGTAAGCCATCGTCATACCTAGTACGATACCGAGTACAAAACTAATGAGAAGCCCTACGCCTACCGCAAAGACAGTCCACGGCAAGAACCTCGCAATCTCGTCAATAACCAGTGTCCCAGGGGATGTAATGGATTCGCCAAGGTCGAAACGGAATAAATCCCCTAACCAATCGAAATATTGATCAATCGCTGTGGCATCTGGGTCAAATTTAAAACTCGATGCCACACGAGCATAGGCTTCCTCATAGGCGATACCCTCATTTTGCAAAATTTGGGCGACGAGAACATCAATTGGGTTACCGGGCATCAAACGGATTAAGAAAAAAGTGAATGATGTCACTGCAAGAATTGTTACTGCTGCTTGTAACAAGACACGTAATGTGTAATTTTGAAAAATTCGTATTAAGCCTTCTTGTATTTGCCCAAACCCACTATCTTTGGGTATTTTTTCATTTGCTGTGGGCGTATGACTAACCATACTGTTTACTCCAAAATAGTTGACCGATAGGTAGGATTAAAGATATGGATGATTATTCCGCTTTTGCGATAATGATTTAATTGAAAACCTGTTGGGAATAATAGGATAGCTGAAATAAGCGCGACTTATATATTGCAGGGAACAATCTATCTGTTTATCAATGTGTGGTGAACCTATAGATTCATCCCTACAACAATCCAATATGTGTGAGGGAGACCGAATCTCCCCCACAACATACATATTGTTTCTTATGCTGGAGCAACCTGACCTGTTAAGATGAGGTAAACCATCCAGCCGTCAGTACCACCACCAAAGTTCGAGTAGATAGGGTCATCAAGTGCTGGAACAGATAAGAAATTTTGATTCAAAGCGTTGTTTGTGTAACGTTCCCACAATGGAACAACAGGAAGTAATTCGTTGTATGCCATTGCAAGTTGACCAATGACTTCTGCTTGTGCATCACGGTCTGTACCAGCACCACTTGCATCAATCAAATCGCGAAGGTTAACATCGCCACCACTGTAGCTTACGTTAAGATCGAATCCCATACCGCCTCCAGATTCACCAGCGAGTAAACCTTGACCATTGTATCGGTCAAATGGTTGGAGGTAGTGAAGTGCTGGGATTGGGTCACCGATACCGAAGTTACGGATAGCCATTTGGAAGTTAGCATCATAAACTTCTTGTTCTTGTTGTTGGAATGGAACGCCACGAGCGGTAATGTCAAAACCAAAGTCATTTAACTGTGAGGTTGCATTTTCTGCTGCAGCTGACCAATCAGCAAATTCTTGTGGGAAGATGAGTTCAAATGACAATGTATCGCCATTATCATCCATCCAGATACCATCATCATTCATGCTGAATCCAACGCTTTCGAGGAGTGCTGTAGCACCATCGAGGTTGTAGTCATAGTAGTTGAGGGAATCGAGGATGTCGTCGCTTAACCATGATTCAGCAATACCATCACTCATACCTGTCATGTATTCAACAGCAACACCAGATTCACCAAGGCTGACGAAACCATTTTGTTCACGGTCAATGACATGTGCCATTGCTTGGCGAACTTCTGGAACATTCAATGGATATACACTGTGGTTGAAGTAGATTGCAGGACCACTATTCATACCAGCGCGAACAATGTCGATACCAGCATCAGTAAATGCTTCTTCTGTTGTGGGTGGAATACCGTGGGTGATGTAGTGAAGTTCTTCGTTTGCAACCAATGGAGTCACAACTTCAGTTTCACCATTCCAGATACGTACACTTTCAAATTTAGCTACGTCTGAACCAAGTCCACCAGGGTTATAGTTCATCATCAGGTTAGATTCTGAAATTGAGGACGCATCGATAACATATGGACCACCAGAAACAGCTTCTTCTGGGCGGAATTCAACGAGTTCTTCGAGAAGAGCTTCGTTATCATCGCCGTCGACGCGGGAAGCAATATCGCCAAATACGCTGGCTGGGCGGATATTTGTTGTCAAGATTTGACGTTCTGCAAGGCTTGATGGTGCATCCATTTTGAAGACAACAGTGTCGCCCATTGCTTCAACACCTGTAAGGATTGACCAAACTGCTGAACCGCGAAGTTTTTCAATCATGAAGGTTGCAACAACATCATCAGCTGACATTGCACTACCATCACTCCAAGTTACGCCTTCAACAACGGTGACGAAATAGTTACCATCTTCGTCCCAGCCGAAATCGCTAGCGACCATACCTGCATATTCTCCTTCTGCCCAAAGCAATGTAGCAAGTGGGGGGAGGTGAATATCTTGATACATACCGAGTGTGATTGCACCCGATGCAAAACTGTTAAAGTGACCAGTTGGTGGAACGGAATAAGGCCATGCCACGTTCAGGACAGAACCTTCTTCAAATTCTTGAGCTTGTACTGGTGCGAATGCCATAACAGCGACACTAAGCACCAACATAAGAGTTACTAAAAAGCGTTTATTCATTCGGATTCCTCCAAAAATTAAAATAAATTTACGAATCAGATAGTGTGTGTATATGACTGATTTTTCGATACCTGTCTCCTTACACTAATTGACTCTAAGCAATGCCAATTGGCATGTTGCTCTCTAAAGATTGACGTTCAACGAAGGTTCTTTTAAAATTTCATCAAATACCTGTGCGACTGCTCCCATAAGGGCTGCATCGGGCATAAGATCCGAAACCCTGACATCTACACCGCTTGATGGAGAGTGTACGAGGTGACGTTTAATCTCTTCGTGAACGTATGTTAAATATGGGGCATATTGTCTACCTAATTCGCCCCCAATAATGAATACTGGAATATCAAAAATATTGATAAGGCTGCCGAGTCCCATACCGAGGTATCGACTCATTTCCATAAAGGCGTTATGTACAGCAGCATCGTCACGCCCTGCAGCAATGATCGTATCGAAGGATAATGCGTCTACTGATAGGGTGGTGAGCGAGCCTTGTTCGATGTATCGTTTTGTAATCTCTAGTAGACTTGGAATGTTAATCATAGATTGCCATGTATTGGTCTGTAATGTGCCATCTTCTAAACAGTACGAAAATTGCATGTAGCCAATTTCACCTGCGAATCCACTTCTACCTTGATAAAGCTGACCATTGATGACAATGCCTGCACCCAATCCATAGCCGATTTCAATGTACATAAAATGGCTATCATGCGTTCCATATCCGTAATGATTTTCACCAAACGCGGCGAGGCTAACTTCATTATCAACACTGACAGGTAAACCAAATAATTGCTCCCAATCTTTGCGGAAGCTGAGGTTGTGCCAATCCATAAACTTTGAATAAATGACATCGCCACTTTCACTAATAAGTCCTGTTGTTCCAACACCGATGCCAAGGATTGGGCGAGTGCTTTGATTTTCGTTGAGAGCTTGTTGTATCAAATGCTTACAGACATCCAATACATAATCTGCTTCGGTTGATGTAATGGGTATAAGTTTGTGCCAGAGAATTTCACCAACTAGGTTTGCTAATGCACATTGTACTGAGGATGCGTTAATTTTTAGCGCAATTGCAGAACCACCCTCAGGATTGAGTTCTAATAATATACCTCGTCTGCCACCGGTAGATTCTTCATATCCCACTTCATGAATGAAATCTTTTTGAATTAGTTCATCGGTTAAGTTAGAAATTGTGCTACGGGTAAGACCCGTATGGTTAGCAAGTTTAGCGCGTGTTTGTGAGGGAGTTTTACGCAAGCTACTCAAAATCAAAGAGCAATTGATTTTGTGCATTAATTCATGATTTACAGCTGAATGCTTGCGAGTCATAAGGCAAAATCTTCTTTGAAAAGTTGATAATTTGCAAAAATAAAAATGAGTATTAACTTAGTTTGTTTTTTTAATAAAAAAAGTGTATCCTATTGTAAGGACTTTGTCAAATAAAAAAATAAAGTTTGTGAGGAGTGCACAATAAAATGAAATTAGAATTTGTACCGATCCCCCGAAAGCTACAACTAGCAAGTTCTACATGTACTATAAGAGAAACGTTTAAACTCGTTAATCTACATGAAATCGCCTCTGATTTCACACTCCAATACATTGACAATTCATTAAGAAATATATCAGTAAGAGATGATAATTCATCATTTGTCATTTCTATTTCTTGTGATTTAGGTCTTGAGGAACAGGCATATCAACTTGAAATTACCTCTGATAATATTTCAATTTCTGCAAGCGGTGCTGTTGGTGTCCATTATGGTATTTTGACGCTTTCCCAGATCATTGCTCAACAAGGTCGTGAGGTATCTCAGCTATATATTGAAGATTCTCCTGATTTTTCTGCACGCGGAATTATGTTGGATATTAGTCGTGACAAAGTGCCGACAATGAAGACGCTTTTTGGTTTGGTGGATATGTTCATGGAGATGAAGATCAATCAACTTCAGCTTTATATGGAACATACTTTTGCTTATGAAAACCACGAGACTGTCTGGTGTGATTCTTCTCCAATGACAGCCAAACAAATACAAGAGTTGGACGCATACTGCACTGAACGATTTATCGAGCTTGTTCCCAATCAAAATAGCTTTGGGCATTTGACACGATGGTTGATACATGATGAATATAAACACTTAGCAGAAGCTCCTGATGGTTGGACAACTCCTTGGCAAGATTTTCGTCCATATCCTTATAGCCTTGCTCCGACAGACCCTGCATCGCTTGAACTTGTTCAAGAGCTATTTGATGAGTTATTACCCAATTTCTCCAGCCCGCTTTTTAATGTTGGTTGTGATGAAACATGGGATTTAGGACAGGGTCGTAGCAAAGAACTGGTTGAAGAACATGGGCGTGGTCGGATTTATTTGGATTTTCTCCTCAAAATATATGAAGAAGTTAAAAAACGTGGGAAAACGATGATGTTTTGGGGAGATATTATTAATCAGCACCCAGAGCTTGTTCCAGAGATTCCACGAGATACAATTGCGTTAGAGTGGTGGTATGAAGATGTTAATCAATATATGGAAAAATGTAAATTATTTGCAGAATCACAAATTCCATTTTATGTTTGCCCTGGGACATCATCTTGGACAACATTAGCAGGGCGTACTCAAAATTGTATTGCTAATATTCAATCTGCTATTGAGGCAGGCTTAGAACATGGTGCAATCGGTGTACTTAATACGGATTGGGGAGACCTTGGACATTGGCAACCCTTACCTGTTAGTTATTTAGGCTTTGCATATGGTGCATCAACGAGCTGGTGCTATGAAGTTAATCGGGACATTGACTTGCCTAGTGTGCTAGATACATTTATTTTTCGGGATAGAGGGCGAGTGATGGGGCAGTTGGCTTATGACATTGGTAATGCTTATCTACAACCCGAACTAACCATATTTAATGGCAGTCTGATGTTCTGGATGTATCACAATAGCTTATCTGAGATGCGTGATATTCCAAGATATTCGATGTTTGCAAAATCGGGTAAAGAGTTAATTGAGGATTGGGAGTCTTTGAGTGCGAACTTGCAAGAAACCAGTGATTATATTCATGGTGTGATGGTTAACATTGAAGATTCTGACATGGATAGGGCAGATGCCGAACTCATTCAATCAGAGTTTGTAACTGTTGCCAATATGTTATTGCTAGCGATTGATGATGCACAAGGACAAATTCGTGATGCTGGTGGGCAAGCTGAAATTGAGCGACGCTTAAATAGTATCGAAAAACAATTCAAAGCAAACTGGTTAGCGCGCAATCGCGAAGGTGGTTTAGCAGATAGCACTGCGCGCTTTAAAACAATGCGTGAGCGTAATCGTTAATTTAAAACCTATATTATTGCAAAGGAGATTTTTCATGACACCTATAGAAACAATTATTGTTGGAGCTGGTGGGCGTGGTAATGCTTACGGTAAATTTGCGATGGAGCATCCTCAGGAATTAAGTGTGGTTGGCGTGGCTGAGCCTGATGAAATTCGGCGAGATCGAATGATTGGCTATCATGACATTGCACCTGATATGGTCTTCACTGATTGGGAAAGCTTATTGGCAAGAGGTGAAAAACAAGCATCTAGTGTCATTAATTGCACAATGGATCGTTCGCATTATGACTCAACGATGCGGATGTTAGACTTGGGGTATGATGTTCTTTTAGAAAAGCCGATGTCACCTGTGTTATATGAAAATGTAAAACTTGTTCAAAAAGCAGAGGATACAGGACAATTACTACAAGTGTGCCATGTTTTACGCTATACGCCATTTTGGCAAGCATTACGTGATGTTGTTCAATCTGGGAAGTTAGGGCGTATTGTTAGTGTAACACATCATGAAAACCTTGCGTTTTGGCATATGGCGCATAGTTTTGTGCGTGGAAATTGGCGTGCAGAAGAATCATCTGGTCCTATGATTTTGTCGAAATGTTGCCATGATTTCGATATTTTGCTTTGGATTTTGCAACAAAAAGTTGTTCATCTAAATTCATTTGGCTCACTAACACATTTCCGCCCCGAAAATGCTCCAGAAGGCGCAACTCAGCGTTGTACGGATGGTTGTCCCGCTGCCGAAACATGTAAATACGAAGCAACCCAACTTTATGTAAAAGATGGAGATGGTTGGCCTCAAAATCATATTTCTTATATCCCGACAAAAGAAGCTCGCTTAGAAGCACTTAAAACAGACTGGTATGGGCGTTGTGTGTATCACTGTGATAATGACGTTGTTGATCATCAAACCGTCAATATGGAGATGGAAGACGGTACAACGGTTACCTTAATTATGAACGGTCAAGGTGACGAAGAATGCCGTACCATGCGCTGGGATGGAACAAAAGCAACTCTATATGGTACATTCTCATCGAAAGGCAATGAGATACGTATTCATCATCATCTTACAGGCGAAGTTGAATATGTCCCTGTGGTTGATCGTGACAGTAGTGGTCATGGCGGCGGAGATTTTGGGATTGTTCGTAGTTTTGTAAATGCAATGCAAGGCAATCCTGACGATAGTGTTACAACTGCTCGTGAGTCTCTTGAAAGCCATCTGATTGCATTCGCGGCTGAAGAATCGCGTATGAACAAAACCGTTATCAATATGGAAGAATATCGTAAACGTGTTGAAGCTGAAGCTCGTGATATGTAACCAAATAACCTAAAGTCAAAACATGATAAGTGCAGTGATAGCTTGGTTATGATGGATGTTACTGTACTTATTTTATTTTTGTAACAATACCTTCACCAAAATAGTATCTAGTTGAAATGGGCATTCTTAGTAAAGTAGTTATCTACCAAAACAACTGCTGAAACTAAGAAGCCCATGACCGAAAGTATACTATTACTTATCTGCCTTACCCCCATTTGGGCTGCACCCGATTTAGTGGAGTAAAAAAAGTGAGAAAAGGTTACACTAAATCGAGAAATCGAGGAGAATAAGCTATGGCAAAGAATCAACGAAAATACACAGATGAATTCAGGCTCGAAACTGTCCGTTTAGTGGTCAGTCGGTGTCAGAAGTAGCTGGTCATTTAGGCATCAATGAGAAAGCGTTGTATAGATGGCGCAAGAAATATGGAACGGTGTCTAAGACGACTCAAACACATCCAAGGGTAATCAAACTAGCGCGACTATCGACCCGGAAGCTGAACTGAAACGCTTGCGCCGCGAGAATGACATCTTGCGTCAAGAACGTGATGTGTTAAAAAAAGCTATCTCGATAGTCAGCCGTCCACCGGAATGAGGTATGAGATGATTGACCATCAGCGAGGATTAGCCAGCGTTAGCTTAATGTGTCGTGCCTATGCTGTTTTAGTCAGTGGCTATTATGCCTGGAGAAATCGAGGTCCAAGTCAGCGCCACCAACAAGACACGCGATTGCTTGAAAAGATTCGTGCTTTGCAAGAAACTGGACGCGGTTTATACGGTAGTGATCGCATCTATAAACGTTTGCATGCTCAAGGTGTGGTCTGTTCTCGTAAGCGTATTGACCGTTTGATGCGAGAAAATGGACTGAACTCCCGCCGTCGTCGCAAATATCGTCATCGCACTACCGACAGCAATCACAACAATCCTATCGCTCCCAATGTATTGGCGCGTGATTTTGCTGCGGATCACGCCAATCAAAAATGGGTGATATTCTTGGTATTCGAACGGAAGAAGGATGGCTGTATCTGGCAGCATTATTGGATACCTTCTCGCGCATGATTGTCGGTTGGGCGATGAGTATCCATCGCGATGAACAATTGGTTGAGGATGCTCTATGTATGGCTATACAACGTCGGTGTATTGGCTTCGACTCTGATTTGCTTCATCATTCGGATCGAGGCAGTCAATACACGGCTAAGGATTACCAAAATCTCTTGACGGTACACGGCATTGAAGTCAGCATGAGTCGCAAGGGCGATCCTTACGACAACGCCATGATAGAGAGCTTCTTTAGTACCTTACGAGCAGAGCTCACTGGGCTTGAACATTTTTCGACGATCAGCGAGGCGCGACTTGCTGTTTGTGACTATTTAGAAGTATTCTATAATCGACAACGGATTCATTCTTCCATCAATTATATGACTCCCTTGGAATATGAAACTTTTCATTCTTTATGATTTTCCCACTTTCGACCCTCCATTAAACTGGGTACAGTCCAGGTAAGGCTGGGCGATATCTTCGTTGGATCGAACCTGATCCAGAACAATTCAAGGTTTGGCGCACAGCATGGGATTTATTCCTAACCGATCAATATACCTTAGCCGAAATCTGCGAGGATCTTCATGGTCGTGGTTATCGCTTCCCTAGTGGTCGACCGTTCATTACGATTCGACCTGATGGCAAACGTAAAACTGCTGCCAACGGTTTATCTCGTATCTTCAAAAACTGGTTCTATGCTGGTTGGGTCGTCAGCGAAAAAGCTAATATTCCTCCTAAAACAATAACGGGTCAGTGGAAGGCGATGGTGACTACTGAAGAATTCGAGCGCGGATTGGCAATTCTAGCATCGCGCCAGAAACATCGTGCTAGTGGCGGACGCATCCATGATTACTTCTTGCGTGGACTAGTTTATGTCAAGTTAGATAATGGCAAAACTGTGCGCCTAACAGGGTCAACATCTAATGCTTCTCGTTCTGGTGGTGGTACATCCTACTATTGCATTGAAAGCAGTGGTGTCAACATCTTATGCCGAACGGTTGATGATCAGATTGCTGACGAGATGATGAAAATACAGGTCGATCCAGAGCTTATTCCACTTATTCAGGCAAGCTATACCAATGAAATCGGTGATAAACTCGGACGAATGCGCCCCGACAAACGCGCTGACCTGGAACGTAAGCTGAAAGATGTTGATGATGAAGAAGCGCGTGCATTGAGATTGTACACTATAGGTAAAATCACTGAACGTGTGTGGGATAATATGTGGGCGGAATGGCAAGATCGCAGGCATTCTCTAAGACATGCACTCAAATCGATACAAATGCAAAATGAAATTCATATTGCAAATCTTGATACTGCACTCACCATAATTTCAAAAGTGGGTATACTATATAGAAAGTTAGATCGTGACAGTCAAAAGAAACTGTTACGTGAGATGGTCAGTCGGGTAATTGTTTGCCCAGAGGGAACTATACAGCAGATGGAATTACTACCACTGTTCGCATATTTGAAAGAAGTAACAAATCGCGTGTGGAAAGGTAATGAGGATAAAAATAAAGACCAGCACCACTGCTAGTCAATGTTCGAGTTTAATCTCATTAGGTACCCCCGACAGGACTCGAACCTGTGCTTCTGGCTCCGGAGGCCAGCGCTCTATCC
>CAYGTY010000058.1:0-29873 GCA_964352825.1 uncultured Anaerolineaceae bacterium | reverse complement strand
GTGATGATGCCGTTGGGGCGTACCATTTCCATCGCAGATTTGAGGGCAATACTGACCCCTGTGCAATCCACAATCAGGTCTGCGCCATAGCCATCACCCATTGATTTGATAAGCTCGATTGGGTCATCTTCTTCGATATTGAGGGCGTGGGTTGCGCCAATTTCGCTTGCGACTTTGAGGCGTTGTAAATCACGGCTTGTACCAAGCATGATGATATTGGATGCACCGCGTAACTTGGCAATGAATAATGCCATCATCCCAATAGGACCGGGACCTTGAATGACGACAGTATCGCCGGGGCGAACAACTGGTGTTTTTTCGACAAGAGCATTATAGGCAACACAAATTGGCTCAGTGAGTGCGGCATATTCATAAGGAACATTATCGGGTATGTGATGCAGAATGTCTTGTCTGGCGGTTACAAATTTTGTAAAAGCACCATCATGTAGTGCGCCATAGCCGAGTCGATTGGGGCATTGATTGTAATTCCCTGAGTGACAAAATACACATTGCCCACAGACTTCGGCGGCTGTTTCGACTGCAACCCTATCGCCGACTTTGAATCCTGATACACTTGAGCCGACTTCCGCGATTGTGCCACAAAACTCATGCCCAAGCACCAGTGGGAGTTTGATTTCCCAGCTATGATTCTCGCGCCACATGTGCAGGTCACTACCACATACACCTGCCGCTTGGACTTCTACAACGACTTGATTTGCTTGTGGGTCAGGTGGTTGAGATATCTCACGAACCTCGACATTTTTATCGTCACGACCGTACTTAATTAAAGCATCCATTGTTTAATAACCTTTTATAAAATAATCACATTTAACTGAAATATTTATTACGCATGGTATGGAGAAATTCCAAGGATTCCTTCATTTCACCCATACCGTTCATACCATCTTCAATGCTGACCCATCCATTATAGCCTGCATCGCGTAATATCTGAAAAATTCTATCGTAATCATTAAGCCCTTTACCTGTTACACCATGTTGTAATGATGGAGAATAGCCCAATGTACCATCGCTTTGTTTTAAGTCTTCAAGTGTGACACCATCCGATAGATAGCGGTCACTGGCGTGCATACTCACAACGCGGTCAGCGACTTTTTCTAATAACTCAATCGGGTCATCTCCAGCAACAATTGCATTTGATGGGTCGTACTGGACACCAAAAAATTCACGCTCAGGGATGGATTCAAGGACATCAAGAAAGACATCCATCTTTTGAGCAAATTCGGGATATTTCCAGAATCCATCTTTATAGTGGTTTTCTAGACCGAGAATGATGTTATATTCACGCGCCACAGGGATGAGTTCCTCAATACACTCACGTACCCATACAAGACCTTGCTCTCGACTGACTTCAGGATAGCGTTGTCCTGTTAACACCCGACAGACAGCTCTATCACCACCCAGTAGCTTTGTAATATGGATCATCTTAGCTTCTTTTTCGATTGCTTTTTTGCGTTCATCGGGGTCTGGGTCGGTGAAGTTTGGCGAGCAACACAGCATTGGCATCTCAAATCCTGCTGAGTGAATAGCGTCGCGGACTGTCATGATGTATTCATCATCCAGGCTGGTAAAAAAACCTTCATACATTTCGAGTCCATCAGCAGGGAGCGACTTTGCCATATCAATCCATTCAAAGACGGTCATCGTGCGCGTACCTGCGATATCGTCAAGGTAACACTTGGGGAATGCTGAAATTTTCATATTAATCTCTTTTTCAATAACTTTATAAGCGTTCGATTTGTGCACATTATACGATTTTACAAATCAATTTCTCGTGATGTATTAAATACCGCAGGTGCTAATTAGGGTGACTTGTGTTCCTTCACCGTTTGGGTTTTCGATTGCACGCCAATCTGTTGCCGCGAGTCCACGACCTTTTCCATCACGTAAGTTTGCTAGCGTCACCTCACGGTAAAATTCCTTAACAGTCTCTAAATCATCAGATGAAATTTGTACTGAACGGGTAATTCCTGTGGCGCGCGCTCTGAATGTATCATAGTCTACACTGACTGTCTCTGCGGATGGGTAGAGGGGTGCCCATGTTTCGATGTCACTTGCACATTGGAGGTCTGCAACCAATAATACAGACCCAACACAGCCCATTGCTGCAAAAATTAGAATAAATAACAAACGTAAAGTTGAAGGTGGTTTCTTATTGAGTTCCACAGATTGATTTACTTTCTCTCATATATATTTACCTTTTAGCTTATATAAATTGTAGATGAAAATAATGAGAATTTCTTGACGGAATTGTTGAAATAAGACAAACTCTTGCTACCTGATATATGATATATTTGCCAAAGTATATAATTAGTGTTATATTGTACATACATTTATGTACATTTACGAAAATTGTTAAATTATTTTTTGAAATAGATTATATGCAAACTAAACTTAATAAAGTTAAGTTAGAACATAACAGTTATATATCATTACATGTCCAACTTCATAATCAGCTTCGTCAACATATTGTTTCTGGACGATGGCGTTATGGAGAACGTATTCCGACGGAAACTCAATGGTCGAAGCACTTGGACATCAGTCGAACCACAGTTCGTATTGCACTCCAGCGAGCCGAGGTCGAGGGACTTATCAAGCGCACTGCTGGACGTGGCACATTTGTAACTTACCAACCTCAAGATTCAACCAATAGTCGTCTCATTGGATATATCACACGTAGTTTCCATAATGAAATACACTCCGTCATGCTTAGTAGTGTGGAAACTGAATTGCGGTCCGCTGGCTATCGAGTCATCTTCTGCAACGCAGGCGATAATGATGAAGAAACAACAATTCTAAAACAACTTCGAGAAGATAATATTGCTGGCATACTCTTGTGGCCAAATGCAAAGCCTACCGAAACTCAGAGAAACCTACTATTAGAGTATCAAAATGCGAATATCCCGATTGTTTTTATTGATCGTTTAATTGAAGGTGTTGATGCTGATTATGTCGCCAGTGATAATTTTGGTGGCACATATGCACTTATACAACATCTGATTGAATTGGGGCATCAACATATTGTTCATTTGATGCCGAATATTGTTAACCTCCTTCCTGTTGAAGATCGTCAACGGGGATATGAAACCGCACTGAAAGAACATGGCTTGCCTGTATATGAACCATGGCGACTTAACTCAGCTGACGAAGATGAATTTCATGAAACGGATATTTACCCTCTTATATTGGCTGATGATTCTCACCTGATGATTCAAATACAAACATTGATGGATAAAATGAACCCCAAACCAACAGCCGTTGTTTGCATCAATGATATTTTAGCGATTATTACATCAAGAGCATTGCGGAATATGGGGTATCGTGTTCCAGAAGATGTGTCGGTCGGTGGGTTCGATGATATTAGTTTAGCTGCGTATATGGATGTTCCCCTCACAACTGTTACACAAAATGTTTATGAGATTGGACGTGTTGCAGCACAATTTTTATTAGAACGGCTTGAGGGAAATACCGCACCGCCTAAACATTATAGTGTGCCGACACGTTTACAAATAAGAATGTCTACGTCAACCGCTATTTTAGAAAGCCAATAGTTAGGAGGACTTATTGAGGAGCAGATAATCGTACTACGACATAGATATGGGTGCTGTCAATGTGCCCGTCATTCTGCCCGAATGACAAACCGAGATTTTTTTTCGAGGAACTGACACATGTTTTCCAATTTATTTTTTTAGTTTTTAGGAGTTACATACATGAAGGTAAGAATTACCCTATTCGCCCTTCTTGCTACACTCGTAGCAGTTGTTGGCTTCACCGCTATGGCACAAGAAGATGTAGCGCGTGAAGATACCGTAATTTTCGATATCGATGGTCCTGCGGGTGCTATCGCTGCTTTCGATAACATGAACTGGATGCTTCCAGACAATCGTCGTAATGCAGGTCTACATCAATCTGTTACCGAACCTCTTTTCATCTTGAACTACGAATCAGGCGAAATTATGCCTTGGTTAGCAGAAAGTATGTCATCAAATGACACACTAGATGTCTGGACACTGAACCTTCGCGAAGGTGCAAAATGGGCTGATGGTGAAGCATTTGATGCAAATGACGTGCTTTTCACAATCAATTTGTTGCTCGGTGATGAAACACAATCACTCAGCGAAGCTGGTAATGTGCAACAATGGGTCACTGGTGTAGAAGCAATTGATGACTACACAGTTGAATTCACATTGACTGCTCCTAACCCACGTTTCCAATTGGACTTCTTCTCCGTCCGTATCTGGGGTGGTATCAACATGATGCCAGAACACGTATGGGCTGACAAAGATCCATTCACATTCAAGAACTTCGACCTCGAAGCAGGTTATCCTCTCGGTACAGGTCCATACAGACTTGTTGCTGCAAACGAAACTGAATGGGTTTATGACTTAAATCCCGATTGGTGGGGCGCAGAAACAGGCGTATTCAGACTTCCTGAACCAAAACGTTTAATCTGGACAGTAACAGGTAACGATCAAATCCGTACAACCCTCGCAGTTAGCGACGAACTTGATAGCATCATGGACATCACCTTAGGTGCGTTCGAAGCTATGCAAGCTCAAAACCCTAACATCGAAGCATGGGTAGATGGTATGCCATTTGTATGGCTCGATCCATGTCCACGTCAAATGTCCTTGCAAACACAAGTTGCTCCATGGGACGATGCAGAAATGCGTTGGATGCTCAATAACGTAATCGACCGTGAAGAAATCATCGAAATTGCATACGAAGGTGTTACCATTCCTTCACGTACAATGTTCGTTGAATACGGTGGTATGTTCCCGATTATTGATGCAATCGAAGAAGCTGGTATGGCATTTAGCACAACTGCTAACCTCGAAGCTGCAGAAGCAACCTTGATTGAAAAAGGTTACGAACGTGGTGGTGATGGTCTGTGGCAAAAAGACGGTTCAGTCCTCAGCCTCGGTATCCAAGTACATGAAGGTTTTGTTGAAAAACGTCGTATTACCGCTGACTTGGTAGAACAATACCAACGCTTCGGTATCAACGCACGCGCTGAAATCATTGCTGGCGCAACTTGGGAAGATAACAAAGCATTCGGTAACTACGAAGCAACAACTGACTGGGACGCATGTGGTTCTATTAATGAACCATGGGCATCACTCAACCGCTACTCTGGTCGTTGGTGGACACCAGTTGGTGAACGTACCTCCGGTGGTAACAACCACGTCCGTTGGAACGGTCCTAACAACGAAGCATACAGCGAAATCGTAGCTGAAATCGGTTCACTTCCATTGGGTAGCCCAGAAATCATCGACATGGTCGTTGAAGCATACGGTTACTTATACGAAGATCTTCCATTCATTCCTTTGAACCAAGCAACAAAATTGGTTCCATTCAGCAACACTTACTGGACAGGTTGGCCAACATCAGAAAATAACTTCAACCATCCAGCAACATGGTGGCAAAGTACACATCAAGTATTCCAAGAAATCACAAAAGCTGGATAGTTGATGCCAAGTTTTAATAAGGTTGGGGGATTTTCCCCCAGCCTTATTTCCACCATAGGAGACTGCTAGCGATTAACACCCTATGCCTTATACCAATATTAAATTCTTCAAAAATATTATTTTTTACAAATGAACTATTAAATTTTTTATACGTAAAGTAATTAGAAAAGGATAATTTTAATGGGAGGCATTTCATTAAATTACTTGATTCGGCGATTGATGGTCTTTTTTTTGACCTTGTGGGTAGCTGCAACATTAATTTTTATTATCCCACGTTTGGCTCCGGGTGATCCAATCGCGGCAATGGTATCTCGCTTGACTCAACAGGCTGGATTTGTCGAGAATTCTGATGCGATCATTGAGGGTTGGAAGGAACGCTTCGGCTTGAATGACCCTGTTCATGTTCAATATTTACGATATATGGGCAACCTGCTGCGCCTTGATTTTGGTCCATCGCTCGCGACCTTCCCATCTGAAGTGGGTGAGTTAATCGGTCGAGCATTACCGTGGACAATTGGGCTGGTGGGTGTATCGACAACGATATTTTTCTTTGTTGGGAATTTTCTAGGCGCATTATTGGCATGGACGAAGACCCCCAAATTGATAAAAATTATGATACCGATGACGATGATATTTACATCCATTCCGCCTTTGCTGGCAGGGCTACTGCTCGTGTACGTCTTTGGTTTCTTAATAGATATATTCCCATTAACAAGTGCTTATGGGCGCGGTATGACCCCTGGGCTGACTTTAGAATTTATTGGTAGTGTTATTTATCACGGTTTCTTACCTGCGATGTCCATCGTGCTTGTGACCTTTGGTTATTGGGCACTGGGGATGCGTGGGATGATGGTTACGATTGAAGGTGAAGATTATATGATTTTGGCGCAGGCGAAAGGCTTGAAGCCATTTTATATTTTGTACCGCTATATGATTCGTAATGCGATTCTGCCACAAATGACAGCTTTAGCTGTATCTGTCGGAACACTTGTGGGGGGGTCTGTTTTGGTCGAAGTCATCTTCGCGTATAACGGGATGGGAACACTTATTTTCTCAGCTATTCGAAACCAAGATTATGCCGTTATCCAAGGAACTTCATTCATATTAATTTTGACCAGTGCGATTGCAGTTTTGATCATTGACTTGATTTACCCTTTGATTGACCCACGCATTAGTTTGGAAGGACGTTAAGAAATGGCTGAAGCGAAAACGAAGGTAACGGAGAAAGCTGCTGAAAAAGGTGGAACAAAAAAAGCGGGTGCTTTTAATACTTTTGATAATCCGTGGTTGAATTGGAAGTTCTTAGGTGGTGTGTCAATTATCGGTGCGATTATGCTGTTTGTATTTCTCGGTAATATATTCTGGGATACCGAGTTGGCATTAACAGCAAGTTCTCCTTTGAATCTTCCACCTGTTGGTTTCGAAAATTTCCGAGGTACAGAGGGCGTGCCAGAGCATCCACTTGGAACTGAAAATAGTGGGCGTGATATGTTAGCCCTGCTTATTGTCGGTACACCACGCACATTGGGTGTCGGTGTTATTGCTGCAACTATTGGTATGACAGTGGGTATCCTGCTCGGCTTTATTGCGGGCTATATGGGTGGTTGGCTTGATGATGTGATTCGTCTAGCGACAGATGTGACGATCACGATACCGTCGTTGCTGGTATTGATTGTGATTCAATCAGTTTTACCAGCGATTGACCTTGTTACGATGGCTTTATTAATCTCGTTATTTGCATGGGCGACACCAACGCGCTATATACGGGCGCAGGTATTGAGTATGCGTGAAAGTGGCTATGTTCAGATGGCACGCTTATCGGGTGTTCCTGTCCGCGATATTATGTTTAAAGAGATTATGCCCAATCTGCTCCCATACCTAGCGGCAAGCTATATCGGCAATATGACAGGTGCAATTATTGCGGCTGTCGGTTTGGAAGTTTTGGGCTTAGGTCCTCAACGTATTCCATCACTCGGTGTTGCGATCTTTTTCTCGATTGAATCTGCTGCTTTATTGAGAAATATGTGGTGGTGGTGGGGTCTCCCAACAATCATTCTTTCCGTTATCTTTATTGGTCTATTGCTGATCAATCTTGGTTTGGATGAGATTGCTAACCCACGTTTGCGTAAGGCTTAACTTTAGAGAGGTCGATAAATAATGTCAGAGAAAAAGAATTGGGACAATAGTCCTGTTGTACTAGAGGTTGAAGACCTTCGCATTCATTATGCTACGCCGAAGGGAGATGTTATTGCTGTTAGTGATGTCAGTTTCGAACTCTATGAAGGTGAAACCTTGGGGCTTGTTGGTGAGTCTGGATGTGGTAAATCAACCACTGCATATGGCATTTTACAACTTGTCCAACAACCGGGATATATCGTACACGGCAGTGTTAAGATTGACGGTACGGAGATGCTTGGTTTAGAAGAAGAAGAATTACGGAAACTCCGTTGGACAAAGCTATCCCTTATTC
Organism: uncultured Anaerolineaceae bacterium; assembly: GCA_964352825.1. GTDB lineage: Bacteria > Chloroflexota > Anaerolineae > Aggregatilineales > Phototrophicaceae > UBA6055. Next base: position 21,917 of record CAYGTY010000058.1, on the reverse strand, counting down.
CTCAAGGGGCAATGAACTCATTAAATCCAACGATGCGCGTCAAAGACCAAATCATTGATGCAATTGAAGCACATGAGGGCAAACAAAGAGATAGGGAAGCACTGAAAGAGCGTATCTTTGATTTATTCCAAACGGTTGGTTTACCGAATCGTATCTATGATATGTATCCCCATGAACTTAGTGGTGGAATGAAACAACGTGTCTGTATTGCGATGGGGATTGCTTTGAACCCAACGGTTGTGATTGCTGATGAAGCAACCAGTGCGTTGGATGTTGTAGTGCAACGGATTGTGGCACAGACCTTGGTCAAAGTAAAAGATATGCTGGGTGTATCCTTGATTGTGATTGGTCATGATATGGGATTGTTGGCGCAGATTGTAGACCGTATTGCTGTGATGTATGCTGGCAAGATGGTTGAAATTGCCCCAGTCGAGAATGTTTTTGCAGCCCCAAAACATCCCTATACCCAACTATTGATTGATTCCATTCCATCAATTAAAGAACGTAAACCCCTTAAAATTGTAGAGGGTATTACACATGACCCTCGTAACCCACCCTCAGGATGTATTTTCCGTTTACGCTGTCAACATGCGTGGGATCATTGTGCTAATGTTGAGCCTGAGAATATACAAATAGCTGATAGACATACTGTTGCTTGCCATCTTTATGATGAGCAATTTGAAGAAAGGAGAGCCAATGCCTTCGCCACTACTGCAAATTCGTAATGCGACCAAAATTTATTCTACTCCTGGGTTTCTTGGGAAAGAAGGAAAGTCTGTTGTTGCATTAGATGATTTTAATCTTGTAATTGATGAAAGTCCCGCCACCATCACGACAATTGCTGGTGAGAGTGGTAGTGGGAAGACAACTCTTGCGAATCTCGTCCTTGGTTTTATTCGTTTATCATCTGGTCAAATCATTTATAATGGTGAAGATGTGACGGAAATGACCGATGTTCAAATTAAAAAATACCGTCGCAATGTCCAAGCGGTCTTCCAAGACCCCTTTGGCGTTTACAATCCATTCTACCGTATTGAGCACGTTTTCGAGTTAGTTAACTCTAATTTCAATCTTTCGGATAATAAAACCGAATATCGGGATATGGTGGAAGCTGGTTTGAATGTTGTGGGTCTATATGGTGAGGATGTATTGCGTAAATATCCCCATCAGCTGAGCGGTGGGCAACGTCAACGGATCATGATGGCGCGTGCTTATATGATTAAGCCTCGTTTGATTGTTGCGGATGAGCCTGTTTCGATGGTTGATGCCTCTTTACGTGCGTCGATTTTGGATGCGATGTTGCGTTTACGCGATGATCATAATATCTCCTTCCTCTATATCACGCATGATTTGAGTACGGCTTACCAAATCGGTGACAAAATTTATATGCTATATCAAGGTACAACTGCGGAACGCGGTAGTGCGCTTAATGTTATTGATAAACCTCAACACCCTTATGTACAGCTTTTGATTGATTCTGTCCCTGTTCCTGACCCAACAGAAAAATGGGATGTAAATATTTCTTTGCCGAGTGAAGAAGAGATGCGGACAGCGAATGCTACAGGATGTCGTTATTATCCACGTTGTCCACATCGTATGGATCGTTGCTTAACCAATCGCCCACCACTCTATAAGATGGATAATGAAGGACATGAAGCAGCTTGTTATCTATATGATGACCATGAAGTTGCACCATTGCCTGAACCTGTCATTATGAAAACGGCTGCTGAGGCGGTTGCTGAAAGTGGTGGCAGAAAATTAAATCCAGCTGCGGCTATCATTGGTGCAATTGTGATTGCTGCGATTGCGCTGTTGGTCTTATCAAATGGTGGTGGTGATACACCTGTTGAAGTCGCATCACAAAGTACCGATGTGCCGACAGAAGTTGTTGCAACAGAATCGAGTGAAACCGATGTTGTTCCAACTGAAGTGGATGAAGATGCTCCAACAGCAGTTATATTGACTTTGGATGGTGCAACAGAGAAAAGTGCGCTTGAATTTGGTACAGCGACTATTGATGAGATTATGTCCGAAGATGAAAAACATAGCTATACCTTCGAGGGTACAGCAGGTGAGACGGTTCTCTTTAAAGTAAATGCTGAAGGTAGTGCCTTTACCTCACCGTTTGGTGCTGTGTATGACCCTGTTGGTGAACCTGTTGTTTCGATTGGTGATGTTGAAGAACGGGCAAAACGGAGCTATCGGGTTGAACAAGTTCTTCCAGCAGATGGTACATATACAATCGTTATTGCACCATATAACGGTAGTGGTGTGGAAGAATATGCCATTGTTATTGAAAAAGTTGAAGTTGAACAACCAGAACCACCAGATACTGATTCGGCAGATGCGACAGATAGTGAAGAATCAGAAGTTATTGAAATCCCAGAAGTATTGATAACAGCTGATGATGCGACTGAAAAAGGTGCGTTGACACTGGATGAAGCAAGCCTTGACGAAATTGCTGAAGATACCGAGAAACACAGCTACACCTTCGAGGGTACAGCAGGTGAGACGGTTCTCTTTAAAGTGAATGCTGAAGGTAGCGCATTTACCTCACCTTATGGTTACTTATATAGTCCTGATGGTGAATTTGTTGCAACAGCAGGTGATACAACTGTCCGAGCAAAACGTAGTTGGCGGACTGAGGTAACTTTACCAGCAGACGGTACATATACAATTGTTGTTGGCTCTTATGATGGCAACGGTGTGGAAGAATATGCTGTTGTGATTGAATCGGTAGAGGTTGAAGAACCAGAAGCTACAGAGACCGATGCAGACTCGGCAGATGCGACTGATAGTGAAGAACCAGAAGTTATTGAAATTCCAGAAGTATTGATAACGGCTGACGATGCGACTGAAAAAGGCGCGTTGACACTGGACGAAGCAAGCCTTGACGAAATTACTGAAGATACCGAAAAACATAGCTACACCTTTGACGGGACGGCTGGTCAAGTGATTCTGTTCAAAGTGAATGCTGAAGGTAGTGCCTTTACCTCACCTTATGGCTACTTATATAGCCCTGATGGTGAATTTGTTGCAACAGCTGGTGATACGACTGTTCGTGCAAAACGTAGTTGGCGGACTGAGGTAACTTTACCAGCAGACGGCACATATACAGTCGTTGTTGGTTCTTATGATGGCAACGGTGTGGAAGAGTATGCTGTTGTGGTTGAGTCTGTAGAAGAATAAATTTATATATCTACATTAACACATTCCCATCTTTGGATTTTGTCTAGGGATGGGATTGTTTTTAATGATTATCTCTATGCAGTGATGAAGGATACGACTGATGAAACACAAAGACCGCTGGACTCCTCAAAAAATCACCCAACGCCTCGAATTGATACAACAATTGGATTATCGTAAGCGTCATCCGATTGTGGCATTTAAGTATCACGAGTTGAGTAGCCCTGATGATGAACCACCTGTTGCAACTGACCTCGATTATAGTGCTTGGGAAACCATTCCCTATAATTCATACTGGGGTAAGTGGACGACAGATTTTGCACTTCGGACGACATTCGATGTGCCTGCTGATTGGGATGATGATGCACCTGTTTCTTTATATATGCCCTTAGGTGAATCTGGCGATTTTAGCCATCCTGAATCTTTAGCCTATATAGATGGAAAGTCTTATGCTTCGGCAGACCGCCATCATCATGAAATTCAGTTGCCTGATTGGGTCAAAGATGGAAAAACACACCAATTAGCACTACATGGTTGGACTGGCTTGGGTGGTTGGCAGGGTGGAACACCAAACACACAATTATTTATGAAAGAGTGTTTTGTTGTTCAGATTGACCTACCGACGCGCGAATTGATTGCCGTAACTCGGGTTGCGCTCGATGTTGCGAAGTTATTAGAGGACAATAATCCAGTAAAAGGCTTGCTGTTTAATGCCTTGGATGATGCCTATAAGATTTTGGATACTCGTGACCCCTTAGGGACAGATGCTTTTTATGATAGTGTCCCCGCAGCATTAGAAACACTCAAAGAAGGGATTGCCAATGCAGGTGAGCCGATGGATGTCGATATTATCGGTGTCGGTCATGCTCATATTGATGTCGCGTGGTTATGGACACTTGGTCAAACACGACGCAAAGTCGCTCGGACATTTAGTAATGTTCTGCGTTTGATGGAACAATATCCTGATTATCATTTTACCCAAAGCCAACCTCAGCTTTATAAATACACGGAACAAAATTATCCTGAAATCTTTGAGGGAATCAAAGAACGTGTGGCTGAAGGTCGTTGGGAATTGATTGGTGGGACATGGGTTGAGCCTGATTGTAATGCAATTGGGGCTGAATCCTTAGCGCGTCAATTTCTGCTGGGTCGGAGTTACTTCCGCAAGCATTTTGGCGATGTAGATACACCCGTGTTGTGGTTGCCTGATACCTTTGGGTATTCATGGGCATTACCGCAATTGATTAAACAAGCTGGCATGAAATATTTCATCACCCATAAGATGTCGTGGAATCAATATAATCATATGCCTGACCAGATTTTATGGTGGCAGGGGATTGATGGTACGAAAGTCTTGACCCACTTCTTAACCACTGTTGGTGATTATGGTGGTGATTTGCTACCCCATGCAACGACTTATAATGGGATTGTAAATGCCTACGAAGTTATCAATACATGGAATAACTTCCGTCAAAAACAACTTCATAATGAACTCATCACTGCTTATGGCTATGGTGATGGTGGTGGTGGTCCAACCCGTGAAATGCTCGAAAACGTTGAACAATTCAAAAATCACCCCGGTGCGCCTCGTGTGCGTACTGGTACAGTGCGTGAGTTTATGGATAGGCTCGATGAAGAACATGGCGATGATTTACCTGTTTGGAATGGTGAATTTTACTTGGAATATCATCGCGGTACGCTCACCAGCCAAGCGCGTACCAAATGGAACAATCGAAAAAGTGAATTCCTACTGCACGATGCAGAATTTGTAGCGAGTTATGCGGCATTAGTTGCTGGTTTTGAATATCCATACGAAACGCTGAATGAGGCATGGGAACTCGTCTGCCTGAACCACTTCCATGATATTTTACCGGGGTCTTCAATTACACCTGTATATGAAGATGCTGATAAGGATTATGCAGCGATCCGTAAATTGGGTGAGACTGTCCGTGATAATGCAATTGCGGCACTTGCAAAAACTGTCGATAGCTCGGCAAGTGTGATTGCGATTAACCCAACATCATTTGGTGGCGATCGGATTGGCTTATTGGATGATGCTATTGATGGGCTAGATGGTGCGATTACACAATCGGTTGAAGGTGGCACACTGGTTGCACTTTCTGACCTTGCACCCTATTCTGTCATTGGTTTGGCACAGGGTGGTGGCTCTGCTGATGATACAGGATTATCTATCAGCCAAGATGGTGACACTATCATCATGGAAAATGCGATGATTCGCCTAACTGTTAATGGAGAGGGTGAACTGAGCAGTATCTACGATTTAGAAGCTGAACGCGAAGTTTTGTCTCAAGATGCAACGGGTAATCAAATCCTTGCTTTTGAAGACCGTCCAATGGCATTTGATGCGTGGGATATTGACATCTATTTTGAAGATCGTACCGAGGCGGTTATCGATGTTCAAAGTTTAACCATAATCGAAGAAGGTCCTGTGCGTGTTGGTATAGAAGTTAAACGTAACTATCGTAGCAGTAGCATCATCCAGCGCATGTACCTCTCATATAATAGTAAACGGGTCGATTTTGATACGGAGATTGATTGGCACGAGAGCCATATTTTCCTCAAAGCTGCCTTCCCTGTAGATGTACTCAGCCCAACAGCAACTTATGAAATCCAGTGGGGCAATGTTGAGCGTCCAACACATCGTAATACCTCTTGGGATTGGGCAAAATTTGAAACTGCCGCCCAAAAATGGGGCGACCTGAGCGAAGGAAACTACGGTGTTGCGATATTGAATGACTCTAAATATGGGTATGAGACCAAGCACAATGAAATTCGCTTATCCCTACTCAAGAGTGCGACATCACCTGACCCTATCGCTGACCAAGGCAGACATGTGATGACTTATAGCTTATTGCCTCATATTGGTGATTGGCGTGGTGAGGTGATTCCACAAGCCTATGATTTGAATGACCCTATCATCTTACGGTCTGTTGATGGGGGCGATGGTTCTGATAACTTAGAGTCACTCGTTAGCATTGATGCACCGAATGTCATGATTGAGACAGTTAAACAAGCTGAAGATGGTAATGGGATTATTGTGCGCTTATACGAAAATCATCGTTATCGCGGTAAGTTTACGCTCAAAACAGGCTTTGCATTAGCAGAGGCACATCACTGTAATTTGCTGGAAGAAAATGAAACGGAACTCGAAATTACTGATAACAGTATCACAATGTCGGTTCGACCATATCAGATTGCAACCCTGCGCCTGATTCCGCAATAGATAATGATATTTTCTGGGTAGATATGTCTGATTTTTAAACATCTATGTCCTGATTATTGGACGCTTATCTACCCAGATTCGGCTATAGTTAAATGAGGAAAATTAGTTCAAAAGGATAGTCGATATGTTAACGCAAGAGCAAATTGAATTTTTTAATGAAAATGGTTATTTACATATACCGCAAGTTTTTACACCAGACGAAATTGACTTTATGTCAGATGAGCTTGACCGCTTGATTGATGATTGGGCGTTCACTGACCAAGGTTGGACGGGTCCATGGCGTGAAGCCTATTTTGATGAGAACCTCAATAAGAAGGTTAAATTAACAGCGATGCACGATTTGCACCTCTATTCAGAAGCATGGATGCGGGCTGTTACAAATGCTAAACTGGCAGGAGCGATTGGTGACTTATTGGAGTCCAGTGTGGAATTGCATCATACAACGATGCACATCAAACCCCCGCAAACGGGTCATCCATTCCCGATGCACCAAGATTACCCCTTCTATGAACATGCAACGGGACGTTATATTGATGCTTTAGTTCATCTGGATGATACCTTCCATGAAAATGGTGAAATTCGCTTTATGGCTGGCTCGCATAAAGAAGAAAAAATTCCACATGTTTTGCAAAATGCGGATGGAACACCTTGTACACCACATCTTGACCCATCAGTCTATAAACTAGAAGATACAACACCTGTCCCAGCTAAGCGCGGTGATGTGGTGTTATTCCATTTATTCTGTATTCACGGTTCATATATCAACCAAACTAAAGACCCTCGTCGTATGGTGCGGATGGGTTATCGTGACCCACATAATGACCAATGGACAGGACAAAGTAAAGGTCGTCCGGGTTTGATTGTTAAGGGGTATCGTGAACGTCGTGGTGATGAACCTTTATTGAAAATAACATAATTTTGAGATTGACTCATGTTGTAGGGACGAGGCATGCCTCATCTCTATGGGATTCGCTGAAATAAGGATTCTGATTGAAACGTCAAACCGAACCCGTCGTCATCGGGGTAGACATCGGTGGCACAAAAATCATAGCAGGAATTGTCACTGAATCTGGTGATATTCTGCACACTGAACAGGTTGCGACTCCCTCAACGCCATCTGATATTTTATCTTGTATACAGACACTTTGTCATGCTCTGGCAGATGGGGTGTCTGTGCCTTTGGTTGGTATAGGCATTGGTACGGCAGGCATAGTCGATGCTTCTACTGGGATTGTTATTCATGCCAATGAAAATCTCTCTGGCTGGACCAATACAGCGCTTGCCAATATTCCCTTATCACAAACACTTCCGATTACTGTTGATAATGATGTGCGTGCAATGGCATATGCTGAGGCTGTGCTGGGTGCAGGACGAGAGTTCAATTCTGTATTGTGTGTAACAGTGGGTACAGGAATTGGTGGTGGGTTAATCGTGGATGGCGAAATTTATCATGGAGCGACCTATAGTGCAGGTGAAATTGGTTATCTAGTTGTTGGTTGGGAGGATAAACAACCGATCTTATTTGATCAGTTTTCGTCAGGTCCTGCGATTGAGCGCACCTATCAAGCACTATCTGATGCCAATGAAAGAATCCCACTGACTGAGATTAGCCGACTAGCGCAGAATAATGCCACCATAGCATTTCAAGTTATCCAGCAAAAGGCAACAGAATTTGGTCATATTTTGGGTGGCTATGTGACATCCATCAATCCAGAAGCGGTTGTGATTGGTGGTGGTGTACCGCAGATTGGTGCGTGCTGGTGGGATGCGATGCAAACTGCCTTCTATGAATCTGTCCCACCCCCTGTAAAATCGACAAAATTATTACTGTCGTCTCTGGGTATAGAGGCGGTTATGTTAGGCGCGGCAATGTTAGTTTGGAAAAGGATTGCATCATGAAAGTTGGACTTATTCCATTGGATGAACGTCCAGTCAATACACGCTACCCACAGATGATTGGTGAAATTGCGGGTGTGGAGGTGATGCTACCCCCATCTGACATCTTGAGTGATTTCCGTACTCCTGCAAATTGTTCAGCCATTGCGGAGTGGTTAGATGAAAATGTTGATGAATTTGATGCTTTGATTGTGTCAATTGAGACGCTTGTGTATGGCGGTTTGATTCCATCACGATTAACACATGAACTTGCTACAACATTGATGCAACGCCTTGAGGTATTGCGTGATATTAAACAGAGCCATCCTCATCTGCTCTTATTTGGCTTCAATGTGGTTACTCGCATCTCTAAAAACTCTGAAAGTATCGAAGAACCTGATTATTGGGATGTGGCAGGCGCACAACTCTATCGTTATTCTCAAGATTATGATCGCCATATCCGCGCGGATGGTGCTGTGCCGAATCGTGATGATATTTCTGATGAGCATTTAAATGATTTTGTACGTCGTCGGCAACGTAATCATATTGTGAATTTGGCAGTGTTGGACTTGCTGGCTGATGATGTTTTTGATTTATTGGTCATTAGCTCTGATGATACGAGTGAATTTGGTTTTGGAACACGCGAAAAAGCATGGATTAAAGAATGGGTAGATCGTCGTGGTGGTGATGACCGTTTATTGATGTACCCAGGGGCAGATGAAGTTGGGTCGGCATTATTAGCGCGTGCAATTGTTGAAGCCCATCATGCAACCCCACGCTTCTATGTTCATTACGCAATTGAAGCGGATAAAGATCGTGTTGCGCCTTTTGAAGATGGGGCAGTTAGTCTGACGATTGAACGTCAAATAAGGGCTGTTGGTGGTGTGCAAGTCGATAGTGTTGATGGGGCAGATTTGATTGTTGCTGTAAACCCGCCTGCACCGAGTGGTAAGGATATATTCCATCTCGAAGATGCCAATGCAGATAGAGCCTATCGCCAAGATGCTGTCGATGAATTTAGTCTTCAATTGAAGACGTGGATTGAAGACGGACAACATGTGATTGTCTGCGATGTAGCCTACCCTAATGGTAGTGATCCTGTATTGGTAGAAGCCTTAAAAGCCGAGCTTGACCTCATGACATTATCAGCTTATGGCGCGTGGAATACGGCTGGAAATACAATTGGTGTTGCTTTAGCCCAAGGTATTGCGAGTCATATTATGGAAGATGAGTCTGCTGAATTACGATTTTTGGTTCATCGTTTTGTAGAAGACTATGCCTATATGCACATTGTTCGCCAAGCTGTGTCATCAGAGTCTGAGGATACGGTGTTTGATAAGCCAACATTGGCGAATGTCACAGCAAAAATAGAAACACAACTGAATGAGCAAATAAAGCAACTCTTTGAAGGTTGGAAAGTTAAGCATGTGCGATTGCCGTGGAAGCGACTCTTTGAAGTTGATTTTGATTTGGAGCAAGCATGAAAACACTGAAACATGACATTGCGATTATTGGCGCAAGCATGGGCGGTGTTGCTGCTGCGATTGCCTCAGATGGCTATGATGTCGTACTAGTCGCAGAGCATGATTGGATTGGCGGTCAGATGACTTCTCAGGGTGTTTCTGCGCTTGATGAGCATGATTATATTGAACAATTTGGTGGGACAAATGCTTATAATGAGATGTGTCAGCGGATTCGTCAGCATTATATTGATAACCGCTCTGCACCAGAATTCATGGCTGATGGAACACCACTTAACCCTGGGAATGCTTGGGTGAGTCGCTTATGTTTTGAACCGAAAGTTGGGTTACAGGTTTTGCAAGATATGATGCCCGATTCGGTGAATCTGTTGATTGGGTATGAGGCAGTATCCGCCGACCTTGATGAACATACTGTGCAAGCTGTCATTGTCCAAAATCATGATGGCGAACAGATACGTATTGAAGCAAACATATTTCTTGATGCGACGGATACAGGTGAGCTATTGCCCTTAACAGATACAGGATATGTGACGGGCGCGGAATCTTATGAGCAGACGCTTGAACCGCAAGCCCCTGAGGATGTTCGCCCCAATGAGGTTCAGAGCTTCACCTATTGCTTTGCGATTGAGTATCATCCTGATGAAGACCATACCATTGAAAAACCTGAGAATTACGAGAAAATGCGCGATGACCAACCATTCTCATTCATCCTACATGATAAAGAAGGCAATGAGCGTCCCTTCCGTGTGTTTGAAAATTATGAACCCTTGGGTCTCAAGCCATTCTGGACATATCGGCGGTTGAACGATGCTACGATATTAGATGGTATCGACCTTGCATTGATTAATTGGCACGGAAATGATTACTATGGCGGTAATATTCTTGATGTTACATCAGAGGAAAAAGCACATATCTTAGAAGAAGCCAAACAATTGGCAATCGGATTTTTATATTGGTTGCAAACTGAATGCCCGCGCGATGATGGTGGTTATGGTTATTCGGGGTTTAAGTGGCGCAAAGATGTATTTGGGACAGAAGATGGTTTATCACGCGACCCATATATTCGTGAGGCGCGACGTATCAAAGCCCTCACACGAATTGTTGAGACAGATATTTCTGCCCATAATCAAGTTCATGCGCGCGCTGCTAATTTCTATGATTCGGTGGGTGTGGGATTGTATGCATTGGATTTGCATCCTTGTGTGGGTAACCCAACAGTATCGATGTTTGTACCCACGAAACCCTTTCAAATTCCGCTACGTGCTTTAATTCCAGAAACAACAACTAATCTCATTGCATCATGCAAGAATATCGGTACAACCCACCTGACGAATGGAGCTTATCGCTTACATCCGATTGAATGGAATATCGGAGAATCGGCGATGGTGTTGGCGCGATATTGTATTGATAATGACACGAATATTCACACGATTGCGCGTGATATGAAACATTTCCGACGCTTACAATATGCTGTTGTTAAACACGGGGTCCCGATTACATGGTCAATTGACATCAATCAGTCACATCCCTTATTTGTTCCAACACAAATATTATTGGTTTTGGATGTTCTGACAAAGGATGGCGGACGGATTGACCAGCTTGAAATCGAACCAGAGACAGCCTTAGGTGATAGTGTTGACATCGCCCAAATTAATGATTTATTCAGTGAATTAGTAGGGGATGATTGGAATACTATTACAGCCGATATGACATGGACTGAGTTATGTGAAATAGTTGCACCGATACTTGAGGAGCGGTTCGCCTAATGGATGCTCAGGAATTTGCTCAGCGCATCAAAGGCAAGCTCATTGTTTCGTGCCAAGCATTAGAGGATGAACCCTTGTATGGATCGGATGTTATGGCAAAGATGGCAATGGCTGTTAAAATTGGTGGTGCTGTAGCGATTCGTGCCAATAGCCCCGATGATATTAGAGCGATTAAACAAGCCGTTAATTTACCGATTATCGGTTTATATAAAGATGGTGATGAAGGTGTATATATCACACCAACCTTTCATCATGCGAAAGCCATATCCGATGCAGGTGCTGATGTGATTGCTTTGGATTGTACGAGTCGCCCACGCCCTGATGGTATGAATTTGAAAGACTTATTACAACGCATTCATGATGAAATAGGAAAACCAATTTTGGCAGATGTATCAACAATGGACGAAGCCAAGCAGGTGGTTGACTATGGTGTAGAGTTTGTTGCGCCGACCTTATCAGGATATACGCCAAATAGCCCAAAACAAGATACACCTGATTTTGATTTACTAGAAAAAATGATTGATGAAATACCTATACCTGTGATTGCAGAAGGACGAATTCATACTCCTGAACAAGCACGACAAGCTCTTGAGATGGGCGCATGGGCTGTTGTTGTTGGGTCTGCAATTACTCGTCCGCGTACAATTACGGCGCGGTTTGTCTCTGCGATACAAGCCGGGAATACTTAAAATGCGATTTACCACAGTGATACTGCATTGTCTGCTGATTATCACTGTGCATTAAATATATACAACGATTAGGAGTAGAAATACATGAAGCAATTAGCATATGTTGGTGTCGCACATATCCATACCCCTGGATTTGTTGATCGCCTGAATAAACGTACAGGTGAATTCAAAGTGAAGGCTGTATGGGATGAACAACCTGAACGGGCGAAAATCGTTGCTGAAAAGCTGGATTCGGTTGTGGCAGATAGTCTGGATGAAATTTTAAATGATGATGAAATCGAAGCTGTGGTTATCGCCTCGGAGACAAATGTCCATGAAAACTTTGTCGCAAAATTTGCGGCGGCTGGCAAACATTTGTTTGTCGAAAAACCGCTGGGTGTTAAATCTAAAGATGCTTATGCTATGCAAAAGGCGATTGATGATGCGGGCATAATCTTCCAAACAGGCTTCTTCATGCGTGGTCAACCCATCCATCAGTTCATCAAGAAATTAGTGGATGATGATACATTGGGTCAAATTACCCGTATTCGTCATTCTAACGTCCACTCTGGGTCAATTGGTCAATGGTTTGATGCAGGTAAGGGTTGGTTTGAAGATGGCTGGATGTGGATGACCCGTGAGGAAGAAGCAGGGGTTGGTGCATATGGTGACCTTGGCGCACACTCAATTGATATTTTGATGTGGTTGATGGGGGATGTTGCCCAAGTGACTGCGCAGGTTGATGTCGCTTTGGATAATTATTCTTGTGATGAATTTGGAGAAGGCTTAATTCGCTTTTCCAATGGTGTGATTGGAACATTGGCTGCTGGTTGGGTGGATGTATGGGATCCTGTACGTATTCAAGTTTGTGGTACGGAAGGGACTGTATATGCTACAGGCGATGGTAAAGTTTACCTGAAAACAGATAATGTTGAGGGTGCTGATGGTAGCGAGTGGACGGATTTGCCAGAGGCTTTACCACATGCCTTTGATTTATTCCTCGATGCACTCAATGGTAAGGATGTACCGCTGGTAACAGCAAAAGAAGCAGCTGACCGCACAGCTGTGATGGAAGCAATGTATATTGGTGCGGAAAATAATTCTTGGGTTGAACCCAAAACATCTTAAAAAGGAGTTTTAAAATGAGTAGTTTAAAAGTAGGCGTTATTGGTGTTGGTGGGATTGCACGGACACATATGCCGGGGTGGCAAGCATCCGAACATACTGAAGTAATTGCGGGTGCAGATTTGAGTCAAGAAGCATTAGATCGTTGGGCTGGTGATTGGAATGTGAGTCATACCTCAACTAGTACCGCCGATTTAATCAATAATCCTGATATTGATATTATTGACATCTGTACTCCTAACATGTATCACACGGAATTGACAATCGCTGCTTTGGAAGCGGGTAAACATGTGATTTGTGAAAAACCACTTGCTCCGTCCCCAGCAGAAGTAGACCAGATGATTGCCGCGCGGGATGCCTCTGGCAAAATGCTGATGACAGCACAACATTTCCGCTTTTCTGGTAAATCCAAAGCGATGAAAGCAGAAATTGATAGCGGTGCGTTGGGCGAAATTTATCATGCACGTAGCTGGATGTTGCGTCGTACAGCAATTCCAACTCGCCCGGGATTCTTGCTTAAGAAACATAGTGGTGGTGGCGCAACCATCGACATCGGTGTTCACATTCTTGATTTGACCCTATGGTTCATGGGTAATCCTAAACCGGTTTCCGTCACAGGTGTCGCTAAGAAAGTCTTAGCGCATAACCCAAAAGCATTCGGCTTGTGGGACAACCTAAACACCGTTCCACCTGAGATGGATGTTGAAGAATTGGCATTGGCATTTGTTCGTTTTGATAATGATGCAACGCTTGTTCTAGAAGTCAGTTGGATGTTGCATCACGATACCCAAAGTGAAGATATGCAGATGTGGCTCTATGGTAAAGACGGTGGCGCACATTGGCCAAAAGTTGAAGTCTTGCAGACCAATTACGATACAAAACAGCTCTATAATCGCCAATTACAATTGAACAAAGACCTTGCAGAACCTCATGCACAAGAATGTATTGAGTTTGCACAGGCAATTGTTGATGGCGCACCATCACCTGTTCCTGCTGAACAATCCCGTCAGGTTATGCAAATCCTGAATGCGATTTATGAAAGCCAAAAAACAGGTCGTGAGGTTATCTTCTCCTAATGAAATTAATGCGGTGGGGTCTCGGTTTAGTTTTGATGTTTATGGTGTCGGCATGTAGTGGTGTATTTGAAACCCCTACGCCGTCACCTGTCCCGACTGAGGACTCCATCGCTCCCTCTGGCTCATGGTCACTCGAATACACTGGTGTTTGTGAGGCTCGTGAGTCAGAATCCCTCGATATAACCATCAGCGATGAGGGCTATATTATTTTTGATGATTATACGCTGATGCCTGATGCAACAGGTCAATATGTCGGTAGCTCACAATTTAGTACCCCGATGCCTGCTGATGGGCGTGATGTTGTTTTCATCATTACATATCGACTGACCTTAGAAAGTCGTACAAAATTTATCGGAACAGAGACTGTTGAAGAAGTGGGTAAAGGTCAAGACCCTTGCCCGATACAACTTGTATTTCAAGACAAGCCTTAATTCAAAATCGCATAACGATACACAATAGATAAGAGGTTATTGCATGTCCTATCGCAAAAGTCCGCAACCCCTTTTACCAAAGAATAAACCTGAACTCCCAGAACATCTCCCCAATATCTATCCAACCTATCCTGTTACACTTGGCGAGATACAGCAGGGGTTTGATGGACTGGCTCGGGTTTTGTCAGGAATGCCATTGGTATTGATTGATGGATATGGCGGTATCTTATGGGATGTGCTTCGTGCATCGTTAGAGGGGGCAGGTCTTGAGGTCAACTGGATATTCACACATGATTTGATGAAACCTGAAGATGAGATCAATATGTTGGTTGAGCCATTTCTGGGTGGTGATGACCCGATATTTGGCACTCGCTTCACAGGGGCATTGAGTGACTTTTTCGATAGCTCAAAATTGGATGTAATTGATTTATCGGAGACTCCGACGATTATCTATGGGGAAGGGGCATTTTTAGCATCTGACACAGGGTATCGTGTTTATGTTGATTTACCCAAAAACGAAGTCCAATATCGTTCACGAGCAGGGTCAATTACGAATTTAGGTACATCATCAGCCGACCATCCCAAAAAGATATACAAACGTTTTTATTATGTGGATTGGATTGCGTTGAATCAGCATAAGGCAGATTATGTATCACACATTGATTTGTTTGTTGATGGACAAGATGCTGATGTGCCTGTGATGTTAGCAGGTGATGATGTTCGTGCAACGTTCCAACAGATGGTGACAACTGTCTTTCGTGTTCGTCCGTGGTTTGAACCGGGGGCATGGGGTGGTCAGTGGATGAAGGAACATATCCCACAACTTGCTGAGGATGTTCCGAATTATGCGTGGTCATTTGAGATGATTGCTCCTGAACAAGGGATTATCTTGGAACAAGCAGGGCAGATGATGGAACTCTCTTATGATTGGTTGCAATATTATGACAATTCGGCGGTATTAGGCGATTATGCGGATAACTTTGGCTATGAATTCCCGATACGCTACGACTTCCTCGATACGATTGACGGCGGGAATCTTTCAGTACAATGTCACCCTAAACCAGCTTTTATTCGAGAACACTTTGGCGAACATTTCACACAAGACGAAACCTATTATATTTTTGAAGATACAGGTCATGCGACAGTCTACTTGGGTTTTCAGGATGGGATTAATCCTGATGAATTTCGGTCTGCACTTGAAACTAGTGTTGCCGACGTAAAAGAGTTGCCGATTACAGATTATGTGCAAATTCACCCTGCCAAAAAGGGCGACTTATTTTTAATTCCACATGGCACTATTCATTGCTCAGGTGAGGGGAGTGTTGTCTTAGAAATTAGTGCGACTCCTTATATTTTTACCTTCAAAATGTACGATTGGCTACGGTTGGATTTAGATGGCAAACCGCGCCCTATTAATATAGAACGAGCCTACGAGAACTTGAACTTTGATTATCAAGGGGATTATGTTAAACAAGAATTAATCTCAACACCGCAGATGATTCAATCAGGTGATGACTGGCAAATTGAACATTTACCGACGCATGAACATCACTTTTATGATATTCAACGTTTGACCTTCCAATCCGATATGGACTGCAATACAGATGGCTCTCCGCATATTATGATGGTGACAGAGGGAGAGGGTGTGTATGTTGACGTTGAGGGATTATCTAAACCGATGCGCTTTAATTATGCTGAGACCTTTGTGATTCCAGCAGGTGCCGAACATTACACATTAGGGGCAATTGGCGATAAACCTATTGTCATTATGCAATCCTTTATGCGCCGTGAATGGTTTGAGAAAGAAGAAAACCAATGGTTGAAAATCGATTAATCATTGCTTTAGATGTTGGTGGAAGTTCTATCAAAAGCGGGGTTGTCGATTTGAAATCGTTGGAAGTGACGGGCTTTGATATAACGACGATTGATAGTCATGGAACGGCTGATGAGATTATCGCAACACTGTGTGGGGTTATTGAGCATCATTATAAAAGCGTGAGACATGTTTCTGGGATTGGTATCGGTTTCCCCGGACCGTGTGATTATGAAGCAGGTATCAGCTACATTGATGGCGTGGATAAATATGAGGCTATCTATGGATTGAATGTACATGACGCAATCCAAGCTAAATTGTCATTTGATGTGCCGATTCGATTCCGTAATGATGCTGAAGCTGCGATTGTCGGGGAAGCGGTGTACGGCGTTGGCAAACATTATTCACGGGTGATTGGTCTGACACTGGGGACAGGGACAGGCTCTGCATTCTTAATTGATGGGATTGCACAAATCAGTGGACAAGGTGTTCCTGACAATGGTTGGGTGTACCCGATATTGTTTGATGGTGAACCTGCGGATGATGTATTTTCGACACGCGGTTTATTAAAGCAATTGCATACCGCATCTCTTGATGTACAGACTGTTGCTGAAGCCGTGAGCCAAGCCGATGAAAATATTATCGTGCAGGGGGTATTAGCGAAATTTGGAAGTGATCTCGGGCAATTTGTTCAACCGCTTGCACACGGTTTTTTAGCAGATGTGCTGATTTTGCAGGGTGGGATTGCACAAGGCTTTGATTATTTCGGTGACGATTTGATGCAACAGCTGACGATTCCTGTCCATGTTGGTGAACTGGAACGTGATGCGGCATTATTGGGTGCGGCAAATTTATTTAAGGATTGATGTCTGTTTTACAAACATGTTTGTCTGCCTATCCTCTCACAAGTTCTTACGACTTAAACTATAGTCTTTTTAACTGAATTAGATTTTTTAAAGGATTCTCTTATGGGTAAGATTCATACCATTTATTTTGTACACCACAGCCACACAGATATTGGCTATACACAAGACCAACCGATTGTCTGGGAAATGCAAAGCCACTTCATTGATGAGGCGATTGCACTGGCAGAAAAATATGCGGACCATGATAGTGATGGGGCTTTTCGTTGGACAGTCGAAACTACAGCCATGCTTGAATATTGGTTGAAGTATGCTACAGATGCCGAAGTTGAGCGTTTGATTGCTATGGAACGTGCTGGACGAGTTGAAATCACAGGGATGTTCGCAAATATCACCCCGCTGTATGACACTGACCAATTGATTGAGAGTTTCCAGTTATTACGTCGTTTGCGCGAAGATTATGGCTTCACAATTGAGTATGCGATGAACTGTGATGTGAACGGTCAAAACTGGTCTTTGACGGATGTCTTGCTAGATGTTGGCATCAAAGGCTTCACGATGGCGATTAACACGCACTTTGGTGGAGCATTCCAACCACGTCCTTATACATTTAATTGGGAAGCACCTTCGGGACGGACGATTAATATCAATAATGGCTGGCCTTATGATAAAGCATGGCGTGAAGGTATTGGACGCAGTCAAGAAGAATTTAAGCTACGTTGGGAACGCCTCCAAGAATATCTAGATGAGATTGACTATCCACTACCGATTCTACTGTTACAGTCATATCATCCCTATGGTGACAACGGCTCTGCTTTTGATTTCACACCATTTATTGATGAGTGGAACGCCAATAATGAGACGCAAATCAAGATGGCGACTCCGCGTGTATGGTGGGAAGCTGTGCAAGACTATGGTGACCAATTAACGACGTTCCGTGGGGATTGGACAGATTATTGGAATTTTGGTGCAATCAGTAGCGCACATGAACAACGCTTGAATCGCCTCAGTCGTGCGCAATTGAGGACGGCTGATGCAGTCTATGGTGCATTGAACCAAGTTGAAAGTTCGCCGTCATGGGTGCATAAAGTTTTTGCAAGGCATCGTAAAGACGCGTGGCATAACCTCAACTTTTGGGATGAGCATACATGGGGGGCGGATTCGTCTATTCGTTTACCTTATAACGATGATACACGCACACAATGGAATCATAAAGCCGATTATGCCCATAAAGCACGGAGCTTGAGTACCCTGTTACAACGGGAAGCTATCGGTGATTTCGCCCAAAACATCAGTCGCGAAAATGATGATGATATTATTGCTTTTAACCCTCTGCCGTGGGAGCGAACAGTCTCAGGTATTGTGCCATTCTTTGTCACGAACCCACGTGGGATTATTACCGATACGACGGCTTCACGTCATCATCAAGATCGTAAATGGGTCAAGCAAGAAAGCGACCATTGGCATACAGGTGAACAATATATTTTGCCTCCGACAGAAATCCCTGCATTTGGATATACTGTGATTCCACGCGATAAATTGGGACTCTATAGTGATAAACGCTGGTTGGGTGAAGATGCTGTTGTTAGTAATCATCGCTATGTCATTAGCTTTGACCGTGAAACAGGTGGTATTGTTTCGCTTTATGATAAACAGTTAGATTGGGAATTGGTTGATGATACAGCTGATTATAACTTGAACCACTTTGTCCATGAAGAAGTCGCTGATAAAGCTAACGATTGGGCGCGTCATATGTTATTTTATCAGGACTGGAATGCAGAATTAGCAGAAATTCCAACGGGCTGGAAAACGGGCTGGCACGCCAAACGCGAAGCCTCCCATGAGGTAATTAGCCATAAAGTTTATCAGTTGGATTATGGGGTTGTTATTGAACAGCAACTGCGCGCTAAAGGCATTGAAGGCACACTCCAGCAGACCATATTCTTACCTGACTATGCGGATTTTATAGAGTTCTCGGCACAGTGGGTTATGACCCTGAATGACCATCCTGAATCCACTTATATCGCGTTTCCCTTTAATGTTCCTGATGCTGTTGCGCGTTATGATGTCGGTAATCAAGCTGTCATCGCTGGTGATGAGCAATTACCCGGTGTCTGCCGAGATTATTTTACTGTGCAGGGGTGGGTGGACTTTAACAATGGTGAGCGTGGTGTGACGATTGCAACGCCTGAAAACCCATTGGTGCAATTTGGAGATTTCCACTTTGGACATTATCAATCCGAATTTAATTTAGAACGTGCCATGTTATTGGGATGGGTCACGAACAATTATTGGGAGACAAATTTCCGCGCTCATCAACCGGGAATGGTGGAATCGCGTTATCGTGTTCAGCCTTATGCGGGGACATTTGATGAGAGTATTGCCCATCGTTTTGGTGCAGAGGCACTCAATGATTTACCTCTATTTCAGCATCTTGGCGAAGCAATGACTAGTAATAACCCGTTGCCATCAGTGGGTACATTACTTGATTTACCTGCTGAACCTATACAAGTATTACATATCAAGCAAGCGAATGATGGGAACGGCATGATGATTCGTTTGCAGAATACAAGTGATAGTGGGCAGACTGCAACTATAGCCTCAAATTTATTGGCAATCGTGTCTGCCTATCGTTGCGATTTACTTGAACATGATATTGAAGACTTAACCGTATCCGATGGTACAATACAGCTGACGATACCCAAGCGGGGCATTGTCGCAATCCGTTGTAAATTCTAAATAAGGTTATGCTGATGACTGAACCCATCCAAACGCATTATCGTACCTGTAATTTATGTGAGGCGATGTGTGGTATCAAAATTGACTATCGCGGAAATGAGATTCTGTCGATTAAGGGTGATGAAAATGATCCTTTCAGTAAAGGTCATATTTGCCCGAAAGCTATAGCGTTACAAGACATCTATGAAGACCCTGACCGCCTTAAATATCCTGTGCGACGGACAGCTGATGGATGGGAACAGATAACATGGGATGAAGCTTTTGATGAAGTCGTAGAGAACTTAACAGCAGTCCAAGAGAAATATAGTAAAAATGCAGTGGGTATCTATCAAGGTAATCCCAATGTTCATAATTTGGGGTCAATTTTATTCTCTCCACCTTTTGTGCGAACCTTACGGACGAAAAATCGTTTTTCTGCGACCTCCGCTGACCAACTCCCACATCATTTTGCTGCTTTCTTTATGTTTGGTCATCAGCTACTTTTACCTGTCCCTGATGTTGACCGTACTGATTATTTCTTGATATTAGGAGCAAACCCGATTGCATCAAACGGCAGTATCATGACGGCTGGTGGAATTGGTAATCGGCTCAAGGCATTACAAGAGCGCGGTGGTAAGTTTGTTGTGATTGACCCACGTTATACGGAAACGGCTCAACGGGCTGATGAACATCACTTTATCAAACCGGGGACGGATGCTTTACTGTTGTTGGCGATGGTTTTTGCACTTTTTGAAGATGATCTTGTTGACTTGCATCATCTGCAACCGATTGTGACTCAACTTGATGAATTACGATTGGCTGTACAAGGTTTTACGCCTGAGTTGGTTTCGTCTGTGATAGGTATCTCTGCTGGTAGGATACGTCAACTAACACATGATTTTGCAAATGCAGAATCTGCTGTTGCTTATGGACGAATTGGTTTATCAACACAAGCGTATGGTGGGGTTTGTAATTGGCTCATAAATTGCTTGAATATTTTGACAGGGAATCTTGATAGGGCAGGTGGTGCGATGTTTACCTTACCTGCTTTTGACTTGGTTGGGATTACCTCTATGACGGGGCAAGTGGGTAATTATGATCGTTGGCGCAGTCGAGTACGAGATTTACCTGCTTTTGGGGGTGAATTACCGAACTCTGTGATGGCAGAAGAAATGCTGACAGATGGTGATGGACAAATTAAGGCGATGGTGACGGTTGCTGGGAATCCTGTGCTATCGACATCCAATGGTGAACAACTGGATGAAGCCTTTGCTGGACTTGATTATATGGTGGCGATTGATATTTATATCAACGAAACGACACGCCATGCGAATATTATCTTGCCACCCACAACAGGTTTAGAGACCGAACACTATGACCTTGTATTCCACTATCTTGCGGTACGGAACACGGCAAAATATAGTCCGCCACTATTTGAACCTGAAGATGGGCAATTGCATGACTGGCAGATTTTTAGTGCGTTACGAGACCGTCTAGAAGCAAGAAACCCTCGTCCGTCACGCGGTAAAGATTGGTTTAGGCGACTGACTCCGCGTAAATTTGTTGATATGATGTTGCGGACAGGTCCTTACGGGTCTTGGCTTTCGCAACCTGTTGTAGGAAATGGTATTAATATTCATACCTTAGACAAAAATCCGCACGGCGTAGATC
>CAYGTY010000057.1:17285-30155 GCA_964352825.1 uncultured Anaerolineaceae bacterium | reverse complement strand
CGCCATGCAGGACCACGTTGAAAGCCAAGCTGAAGGTTTAAATTAAACATAGGATTGATTTCATTATTCAGCGTGTGAATCTGTCTGACACCTCGTTCTTTCGCGCGTTGAATCGCATGGGCTTTGATGGCAGTCGCAACACCCTGCCGACGATAATCCCGAATCACACCTGTCAGATGGGTATACGCTAAAGTCGGGTTGACGACATTAAAGGATAAACCTGTTAAGCCGATATAGTCATCACTATCACGAACCGCAACAAAATTAGCATCAGGATAATATGATTCGTCAGCCCTAATCATCTTCTCAAATTCCTCAAGGGGTCGGCGTTTGGCGGGTGCAGAACGGGGTACGTCTTGCACAAGCATCCAATCCAAATCCCATAGTTTCTTCAGCCAATCAGCATCCTGTTCTTGTAGCTCACTGACTGAATAAAATTTGATATTCCGTTTTTGCATTTTCTGCATGAGTTCGTTGAATTTTGTTATATCAAATTGAGTCACATTCAGAGTCGAGGTCAATTCAGTCTGAACAAGGGTGTAGCCATCAAGCGATTCGATAAACTGCATCTGGTACACCCGATCATCAAGGATTCCTGCTAATAACTTGCGCGGATTCTTTACTTGCAATCGCTCCATTAAGTCAGCATAGACAGTCTCATCATGTCCCTGATTGATATACTCAGGCAAAAAATTATAATGCCAGAAGTATTGGTCAGGTTCATCTAGCCAATGGGTTTCACCACATTCGCTCATTCCAATAATGTCGCCGTCTAGTTCAATAACAATCCGCTGGAAAAAATAATCGGGATTACGTTGTGCATCCGCTTGTTTTTCTTGCTCAACGGTAATCGGATTATGTTTCGCGTTGGCATTATGAATCGATACTGATGCCCCATAATCTCTCTCAGATTGTTGAAACAAGCGAAATTTCAGCATAACAAAGTCCTAGAGGATGTTCTTACCAAGAATACTAAGAATCATCTCAACAGCAATTTCGGCAGTTGCATTACGGTCATCCAAAATCGGATTGCATTCCACCACATCCATCGAACAAACCTTACCTGAATCTGCCAGTAGCTCCATCAGCAAATGCGCTTCACGATAGGTCAAACCACCCATCACAGGTGTACCGACCCCCGGAACATGGCGTGGGTCACAAGAATCTAAATCGAAGCTAACATGAATATAATCGCGGTCTGCAAATTGCGCTAAGACTTTTTCAGCAATCGAAACTATACCTTTTTCATCCACATGGCGCATCGTATGAACTGTAATTCCACTATCACGCACACGAGTCGCCTCATCCATATCGACATCGCGGACACCAATCATTGCTACTTGTTCAGGCTGGAGTGTCGCCCCTTCGCCACCAATATTGACCAAGCGCGAGGGTCCCTTACCCAATAAAACAGCTACACTCATGCCATGTATATTGCCTGATGGGGAAGTTTCGGGTGTATTCATATCAGTATGGGCATCCACCCACAGGACACCGATATTTTTGCGTTGGGCAACAGCAGAAATTGTCCCAATACTGATGCTATGGTCGCCACCAATGAATAAGCCAAACTCATTATCCTGCCAGCAATCCATAATCGCATCATACGTTGACCGACAAACTTGGGTTACTTCGGGTAAGAAATGTGCATTGGTATCTGTTACAACATCATCTTGTGAAGTTTCCTCTGCTTGAGCAACAACGATATTTCCCTCGTCACTAGCGGTATAGCCTAAAGCCTGCAATTTCTCACCCAATTGAGCGTAACGGATAGCACTCGGTCCCATATCTACCCCACGCCGATTCTGTCCCAAATCCATCGGCACACCAAAAATCCTAACTTGTTTTTGCATAAGTAACTTTCACTTTCTATAGACGTTTTGTCATCGACATCTGCGTATATGCCACGTGAAATCCTGCTCGCATCACATTCCGCATGGAGTTATTCCCAGGGATGGTCGTCGTAAATGCCACATCACAGCCTTGCGATTGTGCATAAGCTAATCGGGCTTGAACCATTGCCATTTGCACACCACGTTTACGATAGGCTTCGCGGGTCGATGTAAAATATAATATGGCGCTATTATCTCGGATAGATAAAGCTGACGCACCCACCGCTTCACCATCAATCATCGCCAGAAAGCAAATTGTATGTTCACGATACGTATTAGCATACGTTAATTGTGTCAGTGGGTCTTTATCATCGAGTCTATCTATATCCCGTGAGGTCTTTACCCAGAGTTCGCGTTGATTTTCATTGATGGGTACAACCCGAATATCGCTATCTGATAAGTCAATATGATCTAATACACAATAATACGCTGTCTTGAATTTGCTAGGATAATATCCCTGTTGACCCAATAAAGCCATCACATCGAGGCGAGTAAATGGAGAAACTTCAATTTGTGGTGATAGGTTTTGTGTATCGAAGAAGCCTTCTAATTGTTGTAAGTCTGCCAGAGATAAGTCATTGTCTATTCCAACCCCATAAGTAGAGTTGATATAAGGTAGTGGTGTCGCAATCGCAATACCACCACCTACTGCCAGCGTTGAACAGGATTGGACACCTGCATAACGCGGATAGGCTTGCACATATGCCTGATGATCTTGCATCAAGCGATACTCCAAGCGTTGAGCAAGCGACTTATCAGGGAACATTAGATGGTAAAATGTTCGTATTCATTTTCTACAGGTAAACCCCATACCGCCCAGAAGTCACCTGTTGCAGGTCGCATAATCGCCGCACCACAACTTTCGACATTCATCGGGGGTTTCGGACGAACACAAATCGCTGTTTCATCACGAGTCAAGTCCATCAAATCATCAACTGTAACCTCATCATCCGCCAATAAATCATAAGCACGGGTCAAACGATTTTCCGAGCTTTTCTGTGAGGCTTCGGGACGTTCACGCGAGACTTTAAGATTGTGGTCTACCAAACAGTGATTCGTATGAGCAATCGCATCACTATCCAGTCTCTCAACCTCTATTGATGTAGACATCGCTTCCACGTTATAGCCATCGCCATTAGCATCCATCAGCATAAAGTTGTGTGCGCCAGCTAATTTCGCATCGGTGATACATGCCAGCGCATCATCCAAATTATCTTGTTGTAGAATCTTCCGCACGACAAATGGCCATGTCACACCGACTTGACCATCCGTAGA
The DNA here is from genome assembly GCA_964352825.1 of uncultured Anaerolineaceae bacterium. Lineage (GTDB taxonomy): Bacteria > Chloroflexota > Anaerolineae > Aggregatilineales > Phototrophicaceae > UBA6055. The sequence continues at coordinate 26,988 of CAYGTY010000057.1, read as the reverse complement.
CATCAAGTTATTGATACCTACCGCGATGCCTTCGCTATTCATCCCAATCATGCCCACGCATCCTGTAATCGTGAATGCAAGGAAGTTCGGTGCATTATCAGGTTTGCCATCAATCAAAATCACATATGGAGTCGCGGTATCGTGCATATCCCATGTTTGACCATAGAAACCTTGTTGACCAGCAGAACGTCCATTAGGTACAAGAAAGGCTGTGCAATTATCAGATACATTAGCAGGCGTAACCGCTTTTTGTGTGAGGTCACCGACACCATAAACGACATCAATGAAATCTGTAAATCCATTGTTGATGACCAATTCAGCGAGACTCAAGCCCGTCGCATCAGCCATCCCCTGTAATTCATCCATCAAATCAGGAGCATAGGCTTGATGTTCAGCAACACAGGCTTCGGCTAAGGTAATGACCGCCTCACGCGATAGATTCCGTCCTGTCCAGTTCACATCTTGGCTGAGTTCCACACGATCTTCGGTGAACATATGAATCTCATCACGAAAAGTTTCACCGTGTTTTTTACCCATCTCATAAAATGACCCTGATAATTCCAGTACCCGTATGTGTCCCATATTGCACCTTCCTCAGTTAAATTCCATCTACGAAAATATAATCAACCTTGATTTTACATTCTATCCATTTCGGCACGGACGGTACTCAACAAATTATCCGCGCGAATCTGTGCAAGTGTATAACACGGACCGCCCATTTGGTCAGCTAAACGTTGCGCCAAGCCTTGGTCAAATGCCACATGCTCCATATTGATGGTCACCGTACGGATGTTTTGCTCATGAATACGACGAGCAATCGAATGCGCCTCATCTTGTGGGGATAATCTATCGCTCATTGACACGTTCCCTGCGCCATCCGTCAAGAGAATCATCATTGGCATAACATCAGGATTCAAGTTGCGTTCACGAATAATAGTCTCATAGGTCATCATTAAACCAGCCGATAAGGGTGTTTTACCACCAACAGGAATATCTGCCATTGCTTCTTTTGCGAGAACGACTGAATTTGTTGGGGGAAGCACCAAAGATGCACGATCTTTCTGGAAGACAACTAATCCTACACGGTCACGACGTTGGTAGGCATCGGTCAGCAAAGACATAATCGCGCCTTTTGTCGCCTGCATACGCTCAGAAACCGCCATACTCCAAGACGCATCCACGGCAAACATAATCAAGTTAGCGGCTTTACGGACACGAACCTTCTCTTGTAAATCGGATTTACGGAGTGCGTATGCCATGCCAGTTTCTTCTTTTTGACTAGCACGACCTTTTTGATGGGGAGCAGCCGCACGTAATGTCGCATCAAATGCAATATCACGGGGTCTATCGCCTGCTTGTTTAGCGCGCACATATCGACCGCGTTTACGATCAGTCTTGGTAGTAGACCGTCGCCCAGATTGACGACGGGTCATTTTATCTAATTGTGTATTGAGCTTGCGAGTCTCGAACTCGGCTTTAGACTCCATCTGTTGCCCACCTTCCCACCAGCGCGCATCGGCACTCGGGAAAACATCTTGTGGGGCGGCTTCGGTCTGACCGAGTTCTTGTTCTTGAGGTTCACCCTCGCCTGTTACTGACTCACTTTTTTTTTAGTTTGTGATGCTTGGTCGTCGTTTGAATCTGAAAATTCACCAGACTCTTCGCCCTCACCAATTTCTTCACGTTTTTCCTCAACAGCAGATTCAACACCTTCAAGGTCAGCATTCGCATCTGCAAATGGACCCCGTTTAAGGCGATGTGGAATCGCTAAGCGAATCGCGAGGGTAATGTCACGGTCATTAATTGCTGTTCGTCCCTCATATGCCGCATGAGCGCGAGCTGTTTTCAAAATCACGAGGTCAGCACGGTGACCATCAATTTGTAAGTCACTGGTGATACTGGCAATCACACGTAAATCATTCGATGTGTGTTGAACCTGATCGATAATTCCACGCGCTTCTGCAATTCTGTCAGAAAGCTGTGTATCAATCGGTTCCCATTCTGCCTTGAAGTCCGTAGGTGCATTTTCATAAGCAATGTGACGTTCCAAGATTTCGATACGATTTTGTGTATCTTTAATCCCTTGTACATCAACAGATAATGCAAAACGGTCTAATAGCTGTGGACGTAAATCCCCTTCTTCAGGGTTCATCGTACCCACAAGGATAAAACGAGCAGGGTGACTAAAGCTGATACCCTCGCGCTCGACGATATTCACACCCATCGCAGCACTATCTAACAGAAGGTCAACAATATGATCATCCAACAAGTTGATTTCATCGACATAGAGAATCCCACGATTAGCATTTGCCAAGACACCTGTATCAAAGTGGCGTTCACCAAGTTGAATTGCTTTTTCGATGTCTAGCGTACCCACAACACGGTCTTCTGTCGCGCTAACGGGCAAGTCTACAAAGCTAATCCGACGACGTGTTGACGGAACATCCTTTGTATCACTATAGCGTTCACGGGCGAAGTCTGACCATGAATCAGAGTTATTCGGGTCATCATTAAATGGGGAATCGGCAATGACATTAATTTCTGGTAACAGTGCTGCTAAAGCACGAGCAGCTGTTGATTTACCAGTACCACGCTCACCGCGAATCAAAACACCACCGATACGCATATCGATCGCATTAAGAATGAGCGCAAGTTTCATTAAATCCTGTCCAACGATTGCAGTGAAGGGATAAACGGGCGGTCTTTTGCTCATAAAGTGTCCAATATCTTTCGTAAATTAGCATTTAACTGAATGTCAAATTATACGTGACAGACTATCATGTGACAATTGCGATTATGTACCCTTGCAAAATTTCTTTTATTGTCACCATCTTAAACTTGTGACATCACAAATAGAATAAGACCAAATAACATAAATAGCCCGATAAATACAAGAATACCGCGTATACAACCACTGTCTGCCCCTTCGATTTGTTCACGCACAATCGGGCGTTTTGTATGCTTAGGTTTCTCTTGGTTTGGTGGGATGGTCATAAAATGCTCTATTCTCAAAAAGTATTTTGGAACTGTATTGTAATCAATGTTGTCAATAAGACAAACAGGTATCCATCAAAAAAATAGATACCTACAATTGATAACAGTTCAACAAAAGGGAATACCGATGTTCAAACAATGGATAACAGGATTAATGGGGTTACTCTGTGGCATGATGCTCATCTATGGGTTTGCCAGCCCAACACAAGCGCAATCCGTCACCTGTAACCTCATCAATTATCAAGATGTGATGATTGTCTTTTTTGCTCCCGTTCATGCCCACGCACAAATCAAAGAGACACTTGGGAAAAATGAGCCTTATGTGATGGTTGGGGCAAGTGGTGGATTCTTTGAAATTGAATATGACGGTGGCGAGCATGGTTGGATTGACTATCATACACGAATTATGAACGGTGGATGCACACCTTATATCGATAACCCGTCGCCAGCCCTTCCATTAAGTGACTTTCCAACAGTCTGTACCTACACTATCACAGAAACATTGACAGGATATAGTGACCGTGAACTCACACAAGTACATGGGGGCTTTGGCTCATATCCAGCAGGAACATATGCCGTTGTGGTGCTTCACGAGAACGCTATTGAATTAGAGGGAAGCGGAGATATGAGTGGCGGATATGTAGAAGCCAATCGTGGGACACTCAACGGACATTGTGATGGCACACTCCAGCTAGCCACCGTGCTTGATAACGCCCGTCTATGGACAGAACCCGATGTAATTACAGGAGAAATCATCTCGACATTAAATATAGGAACAGAAGTCGGCATCATCAGCGAACCTGTCCGTGGGCGGTTGCAATATGCCTCTGACTTGATGGGGGATTGGGTTGAAGTACGCACAGGAAGTACAGTCACAGGCTGGATATGGATAGAACGACTCGAACTTGGCAAAACCTTTACTGCCCCCAGCCTATTGCCCAAAAATCAAGCGACTGTCACAGAAAATACACGCATCTGGAGTGAGCCAAATGCCAAAATAGGCGAGATACTCACAACTCTACCAACAGGAGCAAAGATTAAGATTACAGGTGGCGCGCAAATCGGATTTATTCAACTTGAATCAGACTTACAAGGGGCGTGGTATCCTGTGACATATGGTGAAACAACAGGTTGGGTATATGAAGGGCGTATCAACTTTAATCCTTAAGGGCTTCCAATATCAGCAATCGAATCGCTTGTATCATCGGGTCAAATTGCCGATGAGCAGAATAGACTAATGATACAGGACACATCAGATTGACTTTATCAAAAATGTCTATATCAGGGTGAGTCGCTTCACTAACTTCAAGGAGTGACACACCCATCCCAGCAATTACCAAATCCCGCCGTGTACGGTCATTATTGATGCGAACAAACTGCTGAGGTTGGATTCCATGTTGTTGACATAAGTCATCCATCATCGGTTGGAAAGGACACTCATCACCTGTATGAATCCATATCTGATGGTCGAGCGATTCCCAATTCTGATTAACAACCCCACCCCATGCTTTCGGCATCGCCAACACCAATTCAGCCATTGTCAGATGATGAGTAGTCATAGTGGCATCTTCAACCTGACCAAAAACAATCCCAATATCGAGTTTATCTCGTTGAATTAAATCAAGTATCGCAATAGTTTCATCCGAACTTACTGTCATGGTGATATCAGGATAGCGACGATGCACACAATCCAGCAAATGAGACAAAGAGAACACACCTGATGATACACTCAGACCCAAACGCAAGATGCCAATAAGGCTGTCTTTGAGCTTATCTACTTGACGAGACAATTCGCCAGCAGCTTGCAGTGTATAGCGTGCATGGTCTGCCAAGATTCGTCCTTTCTCCGTGAGGACAACACCTTGTGAGGTGCGTATAAATAACATCACATCCCATTCAGTTTCGAGAGCTTTAATATGGGCACTCACAGAAGAAGTTGTCATACTCAAGCGACGACCCGCTCCTGATAAACTTTTTTCTTCAATTACCGCAATAAATGTTCGTAGTTGATATAGTTCCATCATATGCCTTCAGATTTTCTGAAACCCGCTTTCAGCAATCCACTCATACCAATACTTGTGATTCACCGTACAATCAGATTATCGTCAAAACCAGATAGGAGCAAGCCCCATGCAACTCAAATATAAATCTCAAGTAAATGCCGTTCCAACCCAAGCCAGTGAAGAAGCGCTAGCTTTCTATCAAGCCAAGTTGCGCTATGAAACAGACCCAGCCGATGTCTATACCGATGTCAGAAATGAAGTTGCCGATTTTGTCATTTTAGATGTCCGTAGTGAAGCCGACTTTAATGATAAACATGTCGAGGGTGCAACCAGCTTGCCCCACTCACGTATGACAGCCAAGCGCATGAGCGAGTACCCAGACAATACACTATTTGTGGTTTATTGTTGGGGAACAGGGTGCAATGGTTCAGTCAAAGCCGCCCTCAAATTAACCCAACTCGGATACGCTGTTAAAGAGATGATAGGCGGTATCGAATATTGGGAACATGAGGGTTATCCACTGGTAACATCATAATTTCTCGACAGTTGCCTCTAAATAGAGGTCTATCTAAAAAGTTCTCAAAAGCGATTCAAGGTCACTATTCTACTTATCGTCAAACAAAGTAAACTGGAAAGATAGAAGACACTGAGTTATTTTGAGAGCTTTAACATGACTATTCCAACAGTGATTAAGCCAATCATCAATGATTATGTTGGGCAGATGCAACAATACTTGCCCGATTTGATGAATGGATTTTATCTACACGGTTCAATCGCATTAGGAGCATTTGAGCCACATTATAGCGATGTTGACTTTCTCACGATTATCAGTCGTCGCTGTACACCAAACGATACCACTACATTAGCCGACATTCATCAACAATTAGCACATGACTATCCCCACTTACAAATGGATGGATGCTATCTGCAACATGATGATTGGGGCAAGCTATCTGAAGCAATTGAGCCCCATCCCCATTTCAATGAGAAGTTTTATGCCTCGGGAAACAGTGGAAATGGCTGGGTGATGTGGTGGATATTAAAACATCACGGTGTCGCAGTTGTTGGAAAAGACCCCCAAGTAATCGACTTTGCTGTGGATTGGGATGTTTTCATATCGGATATGCTCAATAACCTTAATACATATTGGGTGCGCTTCATTGATGATCCACAAAAGGCAGACATGTTATTGACTGATGATGGTATCCAATGGGCGATACTCGGTGTATTACGTCAATTTTATACATTTCAAAGGCATGGTATTGTTTCAAAAATCGATGCAGGTGAATATGGTCTAAAACATATACCGCAGCAATGGCGTCGTATTATCCAAGAAGCCATTCGCATCCGTCAACAGAAAGAAACATCTTTCTATGAATTTGAGGATCAACGGGTAAGCGACGCACAAGCATTTTTAGACTATATTATCCATACATGTAACCATCAATATACCAAGTAGCTCAGCCTAAACAGTAAATATAACAAATCACCTATTTTAGACATCCGACCCTTCATATGTGTGCGACCAGTTGCATATCAATCATACAGGATAGAACATTTGATTTATATTTAATTTTGACCGAAGAGTGCTTGATAGAGTGAGTTCTTTATAGGGGGTATATCAGTAGGGAACAGAGTGGGGGTAGACGGCGGGCTTGTGACCCGCACGACTGTTGGTGTATGACTTGGAAGTGGTGTATGACTCGATGTAGGTGTCTGGGTTGGTTCATTCGTAGGGGTAGACGGCAAGGTTGGTGTTAGTGATGGTAAAATAGGTACATCCTCGATAATCACCAATTGACTTGGGTCAAACCCTTCACATACAAAACTCGCTTTGAATCCCCATGCAACCTCACCACTTGCCAGTTCAACCCGCATCCATTCACCAGAAGCATTAATCCCGTCCACAATGACAGGAACATCTGCGACGGCTTCTGCGGTTTGCATAAATAATGAGTCAGGACCTTCAAACAATAAAACATCTTGTGTGGGTGTACACTCAGGGTCAACCGTTGTAATGCTCAATGAGGATTGAGAGAAGTTCCCCACCTCATCTTGAGCAGATAACGCAAGCTCAAAGTCACCTGTTGGAACACCTGAAATCACCGTCTCGCCACTGGGTTCTTCTAGCCCGACGGCAGTTAATGATTCAAAACCAATCGGTAAGACAACATTTGTCACAACCGACCCAGAAACATTCCAACGCACACTCAATGTACCACTGACATTTCGTACCATCTCTAAGCGGTCTGTTTCAAATATATTGATGGTGATTGGCGCATAAATATCTAATGTTTGGCTTGCAATATCATTTAAGTCACCGTTGATAGCAATCAAGGCGATGTCAATTGGCGCGGAATAATCGGATGTATCGAGAGAATAGGAGGTTGTATCCCCTGTAAATTCACCAATAGCAACGCGATTGACTTCAATAACATAGTGTTCCACATCTTTACCCGACCAATTTAACTCAACCGCTGTCCCCTGTTCGACTTCGCTGTTCACCAACGAGAAGAACTCAATCTCTGGTTCAGGCGTTTGTGTGAGTAAAACAAATAAAACCAGCACAATGGCTAATACAATACCGCTAATTGTTCCCAGCATCCAACTGGATAAACTCGGTTCAATCCGTATCGTTCCGGGGACGGCTGCCGAATAACCACTATTCGTATGAGCTTTGACAACAACAGCAAAGGGTATCTCTATGGCTTTACCAATTAAGGGGCGTTGCTTGGGGCTTATCTTGCCTGTTACCTGTGTCCGCTGTCCCGCAGAAAGTTGAACATTGCCAGTCGGAACTTCAAACTGAAGTTGATTAGTTGGGTCAAACCCTTCAACACTCAGGTTTAACGGCTCATTCCCCTGATTCAGCATGTAGAGGTGGAAGTCTTCATCACTTTGGATGACCTCTGGACTAAGGGCGACCCCAAAACCACCAAACCCCTTGACGCTAACAGTTAAATCAACTTGTATGAATTTCTCGGGCGACTCTAGTGTCGATACACGAACCTCGACAGGATAATCCGCAGGGGCAACATCAGCCCGTCGCGCAGGTTTAATATTCAACAAGATATAGGTTGTATCCAAGCCATCAATAATCATAATCGGGCGATTCACCTTTGCCCAACTATCTGGCAAGCCCGTGACTGCAACCTGATATTGCGTTTCTTCCGATGTACTATTGGTCACCGCAATTTCTACAGAGCTACTGGAGGCAGGCCATACATCGACATGCGTCATCTCTAAAGATACACGGAAGCCAAAATCTGAGGGCTGAGTCGAATCATCCATCGTCGAAATCGGCATCGTCGGACCATCACTATTAGGGTGATAAATAATCCGCAGATGTCCAATTTGTATCTCTTCAACGTTTTCTAAGCTATAAGGATTATTGCTCTCAAGTTGAACACCATTGATGAACGTTCCATTAGCCGACTCTAAATCAGTGAGTTGTATAATCCCATCTTTATGTGTCACGCTAAAGTGATAGCGAGAAATGGTATCTGTATCCAGCGCAATTGTGTTACCCTCAGCGCGCCCAACTGAGACTGTATCCTCTTCTAATGAATATGTTTCCACCCGTCCATCGGGGAAATACACATCAAAACGCCCAAAAACTGACATATCCTACTCCAATATGTACAAAGATGCTAAGCTCTATTTTAACCGCTAGTCGCATCTAGGCAAAGTGCAAGACAACCTTATCTCAAAAATGGAGGTCAACCGTTGCCGAAGATACCCGAATACGCTAGTGTATTGTCATATTTGACCAATCAGATAGAGAAAATCATGAATAATCGTAAAATCATCTGCATTACACCCAATGTTGCCCTCGACCGTACGCTCGTCGTCCCTGATTTTGCCCTCGGACATATTTCACGTATCAAACAAGCCATTGCTGTCCCAGGGGGAAAGGGTCTTAATGTGCTACGGGCGGTTCGGATTCTAGGTGGACACCCAATTACGATGGGTCTATTAGGTGGACATACAGGACGAATGATTGCAGAAATGGTCGAAAAAGACGAGTATCAAGCGGAATGGACATGGTATAAAGGCGAAACTCGTACCTGCACAATTATCGCACCGCCTGACGGAAATTCGACTGTGATAAATGAATCAGGCGAAATTGCGGAATCCGACTGGACAGCTTTGGTCGATGATATTTGTCGTGTCTCACAAGCGGATGACATCGGTGCAATCTGTCTTTGTGGCAGTTTACCCCTCGGCGCACCAACATCCGCCCCCACAGATTTAATTGAACGACTCAACACCATGAATAAACAAGTCTGGGTCGATTCTAGTAAAAAATATTTAAAAAACGCGATTCAAGCGAAACCTTATGCTATCAAAGTTAATGCCGACGAAATCGGGGAAGCACTTGGCGAAGAAGCCGGCACGCTAGATAAAATTCAAGACATCGGAAAACGGCTTATTGATGAGGGAATATCTGTTGTGGTGATTACCTTAGGAGCAGACGGTGCAATTTTGATGACGGCAGATGTTACCGCCAAAGCCACCCCACCCACAATTCAGCCCGTTGACCCCATCGCGAGTGGAGATTGTGTTCATGCAGGGATCGTCACCGCATTAGCAAATGGTCAAAGTTTCCCGGAAGCGATTCGTGCAGGGGTTGCATCAGGTACAGTCAACGCACTCTATGCAGGGGGCGCACAATTCCCATTTGACCACTATCAAAAAATTCTAGC
>CAYGTY010000057.1:0-17185 GCA_964352825.1 uncultured Anaerolineaceae bacterium | reverse complement strand
CACTCTATGCAGGGGGCGCACAATTCCCATTTGACCACTATCAAAAAATTCTAGCGGAAACAAAACTAGAGGTTCTATAAGCTAGCTCAGCAACTCAACCAAATTTTGTACGAAATTACGAGGACTCAGTGGTTTTGCGATATAAGCATCAAAACTAGATTTCATCGCATCATGAGCAACATCAACAGAATCGTAAGCTGTCACAGCAATTACAGGGAGATGCGCCGTTTTATCATTTGCACGAATCTCTTCTAACATCTCCCAGCCATCCATCTCTGGCATCGACAAATCGGTGATAATCACAGTGGGTTCAATCTCTTCGAGCAAAGCCAAACATTCTAAACCATTGTTCGCAACATGAACCTGAATACCGTGATGCTTTAATATGGCTGATGCAAGTTCTACATCATCATAGGTATCTTCTACAACAATCGCTATCCAGTTATTTAAATTTGGCAATGTCATACCTTTGAGTCTACAGATTGTAAAATTGTTTTGATGTCGTTGACTAAAGCACTAACAGAAAAAGGCTTAGAAATATAGCCATCAAATCCAGCATCCATGACTTTTTCTTTATCCCCTTGCATCGCATGAGCAGTCAAGGCAATGATAATAATAGATTGTGTTTCAGGATTATCACGAATTTTTTCATGCATCTCCCATCCATTCATTTCTGGCATCGACAAATCAAGCAAAATCAAGTTGGGCTGAAAGGTCTCTATTATCTCCAAGCCTTCAACACCATTCATTGCCGTCTGGACATCTGCACCCTTGTGTTCCAATACCACCTTTGCAATCGCGATATTATCCATCACATCATCAACAATGAGGACTTTCCATGTATTTGTTTCTAAAGTAATAGAATTAGTATGAAAATTACCTTCGGCTGTCATCATTCGTTCATCCTTTTAAGCTAGTTGTTTTTGCTCATCTTGTCGTTGAACCTCTTGTAGAGGAAGCATTACAATAAACTGACTGCCTTCACCTAAGGTGCTATTCAAGCGAATTGTACCGCCCATCGACAAGATCAGTTTCCTTACGATTGCTAATCCTAAGCCCGTACCTTGATGCTGACGAGTTGAGCTATTATCAACTTGATGGAACTCATCAAAGATAGTCTCTTGCTTATGGGGCGGTATACCAATCCCCGTATCTTTAACAATAATCGACCACATCTTATTATCTTCGAGCTTAAGCGACACCTCAACAGACCCTTCAGAGGTGAATTTAATCGCATTCGACATCAAGTTTGTCACAATCTGACGTAAACGACCCGCATCCCCAACAACAACATAAGGCAAGCTATCGTCAATTGTTAAGCTGAGGTCAATACCTTTTTCATCACTCAATACACGATTCTGAGAAACGATTTCATCTATCCATTGATGGACTTGGAAAGGTTCTTGAATCAGTTCCATGCGCCCTGCTTCAATCTTAGAAAGGTCTAGAATATCATTAATCAACCCCAACAAGTGGCTAGCATTCGCAAAAACGCGTTCTTGATATTGCCGTTGGGTATCTGTTAACTCACCAACAATACCTTCTAATTGAAGTTCCGTGTAACCAATAATGGCATTTAAAGGGGTTCGTAGCTCATGTGACATCGTAGCAAGAAACTGGCTTTTAAGCTGTGTATTTTCCTGCGCTTTTTCATTAGCAATCTTGAGTGCGATATTAGTCTCTTTGAGGGATGTAATATCGTGTAAAACAAGAATATGACCACTGACTTCTTGTTGGCGGTTATAAATAGCTGAGAGGCGTAACTTATAAAAGCGCATCTTCTCATCCACAATCAACTCAAGTTCGGTCTCAGTATTTTCAATACCATTAAACGACTCGATTAAATCAAGGCGGTTCGGGAGCAAGGTTTTGATAGCTTGCCCGATAACTTTACTAGATGCTTTATTCAACAAGCGCAAAGCTGTTGCATTTACATCAACAACACGTTGTGTCATATCCAATACAACAATCGCATCTTCCATATTTTCAATAATGGCATCACGAGCAATGGGCACAATATCCAATAAGCGAAAACGGTACATACTCCATGCAGTCGCAATTGCTGTAATCACAAAGGCAAATGGCGTTAAATCCACAAAGTCAGGAAATGGGCTAAGTCCAGCCAAATATACAATGTTCGCAATCCATGGTGTAAATGCACCAATCAATAAATAGATTATCTGCCCACGATAGAGTTCAGGAGACCCTATCATCGTGCGTAATAACACGGCACATCCAATTAAGATCAAGATATAGGAGTAAATAGCATGAACCCAAAACAAACCGCCAGCAGTTGATGTCGAGATCAAAAGCCCATCTATTTCTTGTTGAGCAAAACCAACTGCAAAGGATTGATGGAGTGGATTCGTAGCTAATACAATTTGAACCAATATGGGCTCAATAAATAATAAAAGGATATTACGGCGTGTTATCCATTTGGTTTTATCCGTATAAGCTAAGATAAATATCAACCAAGCCGCAGGGACAATTGTAATACCAACATACATAAGATGATGAAACATGATCTGAATGACGCTGTTGGTAAAACTAATTTTGACCAAGTTACCCAAAGTCCAAATCATCAAACCTACAGCCATTACAACAAAAGGAACAATCGCTTTACCAGGACGGCGCGACCAAATGATATATCCGAGCCAAATAGATACCAACATTGCAATGAGATAAAGAAGGGCATAGGGACTATATTGAAACATTTCGCAACCTACTTGTTGTAATGAATTGTAATATCAGTATAGTCTAAATTTTTCTCAATTACATTAAGACAAGGGGATAGTTCTTTTACCTATCCATCTGGCTAGGTTATAGTTATTCTATGGGTAAAATCAGTATTATCGTTGTTCCCTGACCGATTTGGCTTTCCGCAGAAATCTGACCACCGTGCGCCGTTACAATCGATTTTGCAATTGCCAAGCCAAGCCCACTTTCTTGCTCATTCTGATGACGCGATTCGCCAACACGATAAAAACGGGCAAAGATATTTTGGAGATGTTCGGGAGCAATGCCACTCCCCGTATCCTGTACAGATAAGATGAGTTTATGCTGATTTATCTTCGCAGATAGTGTGATTTGTCCACCAGCAGGCGTATATCGCAATGAGTTACTGACTAAGTTACCGAGTACCTGTAACATACGGTCACGATCAAGTGTTACCTTTGATAAATTATCATCAGCAGAAACCGTTAACTGAACACCTTGAGACTCCGCAAGGGGTCTAAACGATGTGAGTACCTGTGCCAATAAGTCATTGGGTGTGAAGTCCTGCAAATTCAAATTCAACTCACCAGCATCAGCTAAAGACAAGGTACGCAAATCATCGATTAGGCGTTTGAGAAGTTGCGATTCTTGATAGAGCGTATCAAATCGTGCTTGAGTCGGCTTTAATGACCCGTCGCGCAGACCTTCTAAATAACCAGAAATCACGGTTAGGGGTGTCCGTAAATCATGAGCAATGTCAGCCGTCATCTGTCGTCGTAATTGATTCACATGCTGTAATTCTTCGCCCATCTGATTAAATGCTTGTGCAAGTTCCCCCAATTCATCATTTGTGCGGACAGGAACACGCTGGTCAAATTTACCTTGTTGGATACTCCCGATTGCCTCGGTTAATTCTGCCAGTGGACGTAGGAATTGTTGTGATAAAAACAAGCCTAATATAACAGCCACAACAACAGCACCAATGCCAGCGACCATCAGCGTATTATTGGTACGTTGTAAAAAGCGAAGTTCTGCTTCATCAAAACGCTGTTCCGCTGTAAGAATCAATGTCCCAACTTGCTCACCTTCAGCATAGATAGCGATTCCATTCGTTATATCATCGCGAGTAATAAGCTCATCATCTTTAAAGTTTCCTAGCGGGCTAATGACTGCCCCAACATTATCAACAATCACAAAGGGAGCAGGTCCACGAGAGTCATCGCTCCGTGGTTTACGCCGAAATGCTGAACCCACCAATTCACGGTCAAGTCCTTCAAATGACCCTGTTTCTAGATAATGTTCACTAGCAAGTTCAACGATTAAAGTCTCAAGTTCTTCATCCCGAAAGCGTTGATACTCATTAGAGTTAATCTGTGTTGCCAATAAACCCACTAACACAATTCCGACAAGGCTTGTGATAATAAGGCTGACACTCCATTTAAAGCGAAGGGATTGCATCATTATTTCCCAACATCACTAAAGCGATAGCCAACGCCAAATACAGTCAAAATATAAATAGGGCTGGCAGGGTCAGGTTCAATCTTAGAACGTAAATTACGAATATGAACATCGATTGTCCGCTCAACCCGTTCAAAAGCATCTTGCCGTAAATGGTCTAATAATTCACTCCGAGAAAATACCCGTCCAACAGCCGTCATCATTGTCACCAAAATCTCAAATTCAGACGGTGTCAATTCAATCCCAGAATCATTCACTTTAACCACACGGGTCGCCTTATCAACAACAACATCGCCAACCCGTAAAATCTCTGATGTAACATCACTTTGACCATAACGTCGCAGAACAGCCCGTATACGTGCCACCAATTCGGACATCCCAAAAGGCTTCGTCACATAATCATCCGCACCCAATTCCAAACCAATGACTTTATCCGTCTCATCTAAACGCGCTGTCAACATAATCACAGGGGTATCGCGCTCTTTACGATAGTTACGCATAAACTCGAAGCCATCCATCTCAGGCATCATAATATCCAAGAGTAACAAATCAGGTTTTTCATGACGTGCGACAATCAAACCCTCGCGTCCATTACCTGCGCTCACAACACGATAGCCATGTTCACTCAAGTATTCGCGCAATAAACGAACAACACTCGCCTTATCATCAATCACCAAAATTGTCTTACTCATAAATATTTGCCCATTCTCTGTATGATGTTCCTAGTCTAACCCAAACTTGTTCAGAATATGTTTAGAAAGCAACAAAAGACTGTAACCACTTCAATCCGAATTTCCTTTTTTGGCATACGCGACATTTAATATCCATCGTAATTGTCGTAGTATAGTTATAGACAGATAAGGTAACTCTTTTTAAGAGTATGCCATTCTTGAGCATTTACCCATTCATAAGGACATCTATTTTGAACGAAAAAGCCCTAACATTTGTCCATATCAGCGATACTCACCTCCATCCCGACCCCAATTATATCGACAAATTCGTAGACTTTAATTCACGCGAACATGTTGAACGCCTTGTTGAAACCATTAATAATCTTGAAGTTAATGTCGATTTTGTCATGCACACAGGCGACATCTTACATGCTCCTGAATCAGCAGATGATTACAACGTTGCTCGTGAGATGCTCGGCAAACTCAATTATCCAGCCTACTTCATCCCCGGCAATCATGATGACCCCCGTATGATGCAAGAGGGGTTTTGGCAACGACGGGGTGAGGCAGTTGTGACCAATTGTGATTATCAATTCACGATGAACGATGTCCAAGTGGTGATGCTCGATTCTCACCGCCCCATGACTGAAGATGCGGAAGATGGTGCATATGGCACACTCGACCCAGACCAACTCGAATGGTTATATGAAATATGCAGTAGTGACGAAACCCGTCCTTTAATTGTCGGGATTCATCATCATGTGATTCCACTCCATGCCCCGTGGATTGATAAAATCGGTATGACCAATGGAATTGATGTTCACAACACATTGTTAAAAGCAAAACACCGCTTACGAGGTGTATTTTATGGACATATCCATGAAAGTGTCGTAACAGTACGCGATGGGATAAGCTATTATAGTGTATTAAGTGGATGGTTTCAGACGCGTACATGGTATAACGCACAAGCCCCTGCAAACGATTGGATACATAATCCGGGTTTTAATCTTGTGACAGTCACACCAAACGATCTCTATGTCCGCTTTCGCAGAATTTAACAGAATCAGTTAAAGTTAAGAGTGTGATAAGGTATCACTAAGACGTAAAACAGCAATTGTATTGTCAAGCTAGATCGTTATAATCACGCAGGATAACATTCGTTAGCAGAAAATTTGATGACAACAAAACCAACACACAACACATCATCGGGATTTTTCCAGACAAGACGTGGTCGATTGTTGCTGGAAAATTTGACCGCCTACGCCTTCCTTGCGCCAGCGGGGTTGCTCATTCTACTTTTTGGTTTATTCCCTGTCGCATTTGCATTTTTTGTTAGTTTACATCGTTGGCGACGCTTCCCTGATGAATATGTCGGGCTAGCCAATTATGAAAAAGCCCTCGGTAATTTCGCCTATATTTTATTTTTCTGGTTGGCGATTCTAGCATTTATCGGTGGCGTTGCACTCATACGGCGTGTATGGCAAGCATTACAAGAGCGCAAGAGCTGGCATGATTTCCCACACCTTATATCAGGGGCTATCGGTGGGATAACAACCCTACTCATCATTGACTGGGTCTTCAAGCTCATCCCTGTCATTATGGATATTCCGCGTCAAGTACGAGGACAAGACACGACGCTTGAGCTATTCATGAGCAAGCTAAACGAAAGTTTCCAATCCCCCGATGTCTTACAAGCAGGAAATCTGATGGTTCTCGGCATCTTTGTCGCAGGTCTTGTTATGATCGGCTTATCAGTCGTATTTCGGGCAAAAAATGCTGGCAAACTTATCTTATTGTCGGGTGGTGCAACCGTACTCATTATCGGCGCATATTTCCTCATGCAACTCATGGTCTCCGAAACCCAACTTGTTATTGCAGAAGCACGCGAATCAGGTGACTCTCTACCCATCTGGTCACAGCTTGTTTTTGTGACAACAGGCATCGTACTGATGGGTATCGCATGGAAGATTTTCCAGCGTGGCATCAAAACATTCGATAATCGTCGTTTTTACATATTGATACTCGCTGGCATCAGTCTGGCAATCGGCGGTTATTTGTTAATGGCAGAGCTACCCAACGCACTCGCTTCAGCAGACGATGACCTATTACAAGGCTTCTGGGTAACAGTCATGTATGCCTTTGGAACTGTACCTGTACAATTGTCGATTGGGCTTCTATTGGCTTATTTCTTATTCCAGCCAATACGCTTTCGGTCATTCTTCCGCATGGTTTACTTTATCCCTTACATCACACCCTTTGTCGCAACCTCAATTATATTCCGTATCATCTTTAATGCTGGCGATACCGCACCTGCCAACCGACTCATTAGTATTATCGGTATCGAACCCCAACGCTGGATATTAGAACGATCAACCATCGGTGAATTACTCGGCTTACCTGAATTTTTAGCAGGACCAAGTTTGGCATTGATTGTCATTATGCTTTATTCTGCATGGACATATATTGGTTATGACGCGGTTATCTTCTTAGCGGGTTTGGGTAATATCCCAGGCGAACTCTACGAAGCGGCTCGTATTGATGGTGCAACAGGTTGGCGTATCTTCCGCCATATCACCCTACCCTTATTATCACCAACCATTTTCTTCTTATCACTTGTCGCCATTATCGGGACATTCCAAGCCTTTACACAAATCTGGATATTAAGGACGGGGGCTGTCGGGAATACCGTCAATACTGCCAGTGTCTACATATTTGATGAACTCCAGAATAGTAACCGTTATGGGTATGCCTCATCAATGGCATTTGTCTTATTCGCCATGATTCTTATGCTCACATTATTCCAAAATCGTATTATGGGAAGACGTGTATTCTATGGATAACGATGTGATGACCCAACCCAATACACTAGTCCAAGATGCTGAACGCCCGTCTTCTGGGATTAATTGGGGTCGTATTGCAATTTACTTTGTCCTATTTTCAGGGGTAGTCGTTGCGATTGGTCCTTTTTTGTGGATGGTGAGTGCATCCTTTATGACTGTGAGTGAAGTCAGTCTAGCGCGCATCTTACCTGAAAATATCTTATGGGAAAATTATGCAACAGCCTTACGCCGTGCGAACTTCCTCAACTTCGAGATATTATCTGACCCAACCACAGGCACATTACAATCCTTTGAAATCTCTGGCTATCTCTGGAATAGCATCCGCCTAACCCTGATTACAGTCACAGGCTCATTATTGGTCTGCATTCCAGCAGCTTATGCTTTTGCACGAATGAATTTTATTGGACGCAATTTCATTTTTGCACTCTTTGTCTCGACGATGATGATTCCGGGGATTGTGATGCTCATCCCTCACTTGTTAACTATCATTTGGATGGGACGACTCAGCGAAAGTTTATTTGGCCCTGCTGGGGCGTGGTTTAATAATTGGCCCTCGTTGACAATTCCATTTTTTGCATCTGTATTTAATATCTTCTTATTAAGGCAATTCTTTATTCAAATTCCAGATGATTTATGGGATGCAGCACGCATCGATGGCGCAGGGCATATTCGCTTTTTACGTAGTGTGGTTATACCCTTATCTAAAGCACCGATTATGACTATCATTACACTCGGTTTTATCGGCTCTTGGAACGCGCTAATGTGGCCCATGTTGGTCACGATTAATGATGAGTGGCGACCCATTGCTGTTGGTTTATCCAACTTTGTCACCGCAGATACCCCTGGGGATTTGAACCTCCAGATGGCGGCATCTGTTATCACCGTGATTCCTATTTTGATACTTTACTTCATCGCACAAAAGCAATTCACCGAAGGTATCGCACAAACAGGAATACGCGGATAAAATAAATGAACCCTCCATTGTACATATCCTGTGCAATGTTTTTTACTGGCTGTTCACTATATGAGGGGGTATAGGCACAGTCAATTTTGTATAACAATCCCTTATATTTAGAGGAGATTTACGACCTATGAAGAAAGTTTTACTCGCAGTTACACTCTTGCTCGTGTTAAGCCTTGGTCTTGTTCAAGCACAAGATGACATGATGTACGAAGGCGTTGACCCAAGCGGTCAGACTGTTGTTTATTGGCATCAATATAGTGAAGATAGCGCACAAGGTGATACCATTGCCGCATTGATTGAAGAATTCAATAGCACCAATGAATATGGCATCACTGTCGAAGCAATCCATCAAGGTAGCTATGGTCCAATCGAAGACCTCATGAACACAGCAATTTTATCTGGTGAGTTACCAAACCTTGTTGCTGGCTATGCAAATGCTGTTGCTGGTTGGGCAAACGAAGGTGTCGTCGTAGATATTGATTCACTCTTGAATAATGCTGAATGGGGTATTGCTGAAGAAGAACAAGCAAACCTCAACTTTAACTTACTCGATGTCAACAAACTTGATTTTGCACCATTTGACGGTATGCGTGTTGCATGGGCAAACCAAAACTCGTTGAATGTCTTCTATAGCAACCTCGATATTATCGAAGCACTCGGCTTTGAACGTCGTGCGCCCGAAACTCTCGCTGAATTTGAAGAAATCTCTTGTGCAGCTGGTGCAAACGAAATGTACCAAGGTTATCCATTGGATACAGGAACATCCCACTTTGAAAGCTTTGTTGCTGCTAATGGTGGCGTAATCTTTGATGCCGACGCTGGCGAATATTCATTTGAATCTGATGCAGTTGTCGCAACAATGGATATGTTCACCCGTATGCTCGAAAATGATTGTGCTTATCTCTTTGCAGAACGCTTCCAAAACACAGCAGATTTCTCACTCGGTATCATCCCATTCGCCGCAGGTAGCTCCGCTGGTATCCCATTTGTAACAGGTGATGCAGAAGCTGCTGAAATGACCGATGAATGGGTTGTCACAGCATTCCCCGGTGCAGAAGGCGTTGGTCCAACCATTCAGCTCTTCGTTCCTAGCCAAGCCATTTTGACATCCAGCCCAGAACAAGAACTTGCAACATGGTTATTTGTTAAATTCCTTGCTGGTGCAGAACCTCAATTGGCATGGTCTGGCGCAACAGGTTACTTCAGTATCCGTAACGATATCGAAATTACCGAAGCAGACTTCACCGAACCTCGTATGCCTTTCTCACGCTTCCTTGAAGTAGGTGACATTTTAGCAGACGAAAACATCAGTGTTTACGCTTCCCCAGGTCTACCAAGCTACAGTGCTGTTCGTGGTATCGTTCCAAATACCATCTCAGCAGTTGTTAATGGCGACGCAGACACCGCAGAAGCACTCGCTGACCTTAATGCAGAAGCTAACGAACTCCACGCAGACCTCGACGGCTAAACTTTAAGTTACTCAAAAAAGAAACCTCTGTCATTTGGCAGGGGTTTTTTCGTCTATATATTTAATGTAAATTTTACACATCAAATCGTAATGTATGATAATATTAGCACTGAGGATAAGAGCTTAGTTAAGGTAAAAGTCGAATATGGCAAGCACACTCCAAGAACAACAACTCCGCGAAAATAAAGAGAAACTCACGAAACTTGTCCAACAAGGGCGCTACATCGAAGCCCGTCAATTTGCACAAGATATGAATCATCCCAAATTAGATGAAGTCTTTGCCATCATTGATGAGGTCGAAGGGCATCGTCAAATGATTATGACCCAAGAAATTCAGATTCCAACTCAGATTAAACGCCCCGAAAAAATCATTGATGACAAGAACAAACCGCTTCCAGCCGATTTCCCAGTCCATCCTAAGCGTGTTATGCGAAACCGTTATGGTTGGGGCTTAGGCATATGGGTATTGGCATGGGTTTTGGGCTTACGGAGTTTCCGCTTATTCCAAAATTATGTCAAAATGGAACATACAACCTATGCAATCCTATATGGCATCATCTACTTTTGGATTGTCGGCTTATTCATCGGTTCAGCCATCACCTTTTATACTGCCCTGACTGCCCCATCTATCAACGTCGCAGGTTTGTTGATGAGTCTGATTGGTCTATCAATTTTACCCATATCGCCTTATGGCTTTTCGATTGTCCAAGAACCTGTCTTTAATCACTGGCACGAAGAATTTCGTCGGCATCGGGATGAAGCCTAAACCTATGCAAGCAACTTACCAGAATGTTGCCCACCAGTCCTTCTGTTTTTCTTCACGATAGCGTTGTACCCATTGTTCTGTGAGATTATTTGCTGTTGGTTGTAGTGAAGGTGGATTGACATTAAATGACGCTGGCATCTCAATATCAAGAAAATCTAATATACCGCTTACAGTGCCTTCCATATCCTGAACAAAATCTTCATACACAACAATATGGGGTGTAATGCTGTGCTGAGAGAAATAATCCCCCCATACCGCTTCACGAATCGGAAGTTCTTGATACAGATGGTCAATCGCCTCAAAAAGATATTCTGGGGTCGGATTACTAACAGAATCAGGAGAATGCCAACGCCCAGATTGTATCGCCATCCAATGCGAGACAGCCTGCCGAACTTTGTTACGACGCGTTAGCCAAACATATTTCAAGTTCGGGAAAACTGACTCTAAGGCTTTATCTAATGGTTGGTCGCTCATACCATCAATATTTTGGACGCGTGGGGCGAAATCATACCATTGCCCACCGCCGATTTTTGTTCCAAACACCCCATTTTCTGTTGTGTTCTTCGCAAGCACATTTTGAATAAATCCACGATAATTCGGTACATCATCCCCACGCGGGTTATCAGGACTATTATTATGATTAAAGTGTTCTTGTGGCTTACCTGCAAGCGCAGTCTTATTCAATAGCTCGCATAATAAAGTACTACCACTCCGTACAGTAAAGCAAATCATGTATGATTTTGTTGGGGTCATAAAGCACATCCTATCCTAAAAATCATTAATATAGTTATTGTACGAGAAAATCCATTAAAAACTATTATGAACCCTCATCTATATTTCTAATCATTATTTTTAGCATTTAATTATAGTGGCTGTATACTTTTTGATTTTCGGCTCATATCAGGCATATAATATAGGCATCCGCAATATTTAAGGTAATTTATGGATTTAATCGGGCAAACCCTAAAACATTATCAAATACGGCAGGAAATCGCATCAGGTGGATATGGTGCTGTATATGAAGCATTAGATACCAGTGTCAATCGTTCCGTAGCAATTAAAACGATTTTGCCCACCTTTGCCAATCAAGCCGAATTTAAACAACGCTTCCAAACAGAAGCTGAATTAGTGGCGAGCCTAGAGCATCCGCACATCATCCCGATTTATCACTTCTGGCAAGATGAACAAGGAGCGTTCCTTGTCATGCGCTATATCCGCAATGGCAATTTACGTGAGGTGATGAAAATACAGGGAGCGATGGCATTATTGCAAGTACAGCGTATCATGCGCCAGATTTGTTCAGCTCTTGATATTTCACATCGCCAAGGGGTGATTCATCGGGATATAAAACCTGAAAACATCCTTCTCGATGCACAAGGAAATGCTTATCTCAGTGATTTTGGTATCGCTAAAAATCTCCATACAGATGATGACATCACAGCAACTGGAAGTATCGTTGGCACATGGAAATATCTATCTCCCGAACAAATCCAAAATGAGACCTTATCCCCACAAACCGATATGTATGCAATCGGGATCATGCTTTATGAATTATTAGCGGGTAAACATCCCTACGGCGATACACCCGTCACCCTAATGCTCCTTAAACATATGAGCGAAGACCTGCCTGATATCGCTGAAGAACGCCCCGATTTACCACGTGAACTTAATGTGGTCATTCAACGAGCAACAGCAAAAACAGCGAGCGAACGCTATCCTAACATTTCCGCTTTCATCAACGAATTTAATAATGTTGTCGAAGGTATTCCTGTCAGTTTAACCGTTGCAGACACCAAGCCCAATATCACCGAACCTGTTTATATAGCCCCACGACCAAAGACCTCTCAAGACCGTACACGCTATGCCATGATTCAAAATGTGAGAACCTTCTGGATTGAGGGTGTGTTATATACATCTTTAAACAACGTCGAACAATTGGACTTAAACATCTCACCTGACTACGAGAGTGTGCAACATCCATGGCAAAAGCTCTTAAACATCAAATTAAATAATGATGAAACCGATTTAACAAGCAAGTACATCATGCAATACTTTGAAAGCCTCAATGGTAAGTTATTAATCATGGGCAATCCAGGGGCAGGCAAAACAACCATGCTTCTGGCATTAACCGAGCAACTCTTACGCCGTGCTGAGCTTGACCCTGCTTATCCGATTCCGATTGTCCTCAATCTATCCACATGGGCGCAAAACCGAGCAACCATCGAGCAGTGGATTGAAGATGAACTCCACACCAAATATCAAACACCACGCCAAATTGCCAACACATGGATTGAAAGTGACAATCTGACATTGATGTTAGATGGATTAGACGAAGTCGATTCACAGTACCGTTCTGATTGTGTTGAAGCAATTAATACCTATCGCGAAAAACATGGATTTGTCGATATTGTTATGTGTTGCCGTACAGAAGAATATCAACAACTCATAACCCAAGTCATGCTCAATGGTGCAATCCGCATCGACCCCTTAACTGATACACAAATTCGAGACTATCTCAATACATTAGGCGATATAGGTCAGCGTACGCAACGCTTGATTGATACAGACCCGACTTTCCAAGAACTCAGTCGCGCACCACTCACACTCAGAATCCTCGTACAGACCTATCAAAATGTCCCATCAGGCGATGTCACCATCATGACAAACCCAATCGAACAACGCCGTCAATTGTTTGACTTATATTCACGAGAGATGTTAAATCGTCGTGTCAACGAAACTGGCTACTCTGCACAGACTATTCGACGTAACCTCACGTGGCTTGCACAACAAATGCAATCACATAATCTGAGCATCTTCCAACTCGAAAATTTACAACCCAATTGGTTAAATGCTGAGAGTCAAAAATCGTATAATCGTATATTCATCACTGCCAATATTGTGTCCCAAGCAACAGTATGGGGATTACCGCGCCTCTTACAAGCAGATGAAATTGCAGGCATGTCAAACATTGCCAAAGCCCTTATCTGGAGTGCAAGTGGGGGAACTTGGGGATTAGCGATAGGGACAGGAGCATGGATATGGAGGTTTATTCCGTGGATAGTCGGGATTGTATTTGCACTGGGTATCGCTGTCGATAGTTCAGCGGAACGGGGGATTATGGCTTTAGTTAATCTACCTGTTGGCATCATGATATATGGAGGGTTGCTCTATGTTGCTCACATCATCATGAAAAGCAATAACTTTCAACATGACCACATTCACACCGTAGAATTACTCCAGTTTTCGCGCCATCACATTCGCCCAACATCTTCAATTATCGGCGTACTAGCAGGCATCGCAACCACTTTTGTTAACAGTTCAGTTTATAATGGCGACCCTGCAACAACAATCGAACTCATTACAGGAATCGCCTTAGGGGGTAGCTTTGCTGGATTGAGTGCTTTATTTGTTAGTGGGCTTCGCGCCAGCCCCATTACAACCGCCGTCCGCCCCAATCAAGGCATTCGCCAAAGCCTACGCAACGGATTACAAATGGGCATGTTTATCGGTGGAATCTTCTTCCTCAGTATATTTCTTGCCACCGCACCTGTCAGCACCGTGAGTTTTGGAATCACCCAAGGTATCATTTCTGCAATCTCTTTTGGATTTAATGGGTTTCTTGTTTTTGGGGGTTATAGTGTCATACAGCATATGCTTGTACGCGTCTTATTAGCTCGCCAAGGGCAAGTTGAAATCAATATGGCAGATTTTCTCGATACAGCGAGTTCGTTATTATTGATGCGGAAAGTCGGGAGTGGGTATATCTTCATCCATCGTTATCTGCTGGAATATTTTGCAGAATCAGAGGACAACTAAATCGCCCCAAATATCATACGCCACAACAAAAATGTACTCATGCCCATAACAATCGTCAGCAACAAATTCTTAAACCGCCACGATACAATAATCGATACAATCCCACCCACTAGGTAAGCATTCGCAATTGTCAACGCAAATGAACCTTCCCGAATAAATAACTCAGGAACGATAATAGCAGTCAGCACAGCAACAGGGACATATCGTAACGCCCGAAATATGCGCTCAGGTAATTCCACACGTCCCACGATAGCCATAACGGGGTAACGTACTGAAAATGTTACAATCATCATGCCTAATATCAGTAAAAATTCATCCATAATAATTATTCTCGAGGAGCATATGAATATAGAAAGCCTTGACCATTTGGTACTGACTGTTGCAGACATCGACAGAAGCATCGACTTTTATACCCGCGTTATGGGGATGCAAGTCATTACATTTGGGAATAATCGTAAAGCACTAAGATTTGGTCAGCAAAAAATTAACCTGCATCGACTCGGTCATGAAGTTGAACCCAAAGCGCATACCCCAACATCAGGGTCAGCCGACTTATGTTTTATTAGCACAACGCCGATGAACGAAATTATAGTCCATCTCAAAACCTGTGATGTCCAACCATTAATGCCACCCGATTATCGGACAGGCGCAACCCATCGTTTACTATCCGTGTACTTCCGCGACCCCGATAATAACCTAATCGAAGTCTCAAACCGTATCTTGGATGAAATTGCGGATTAATCATCATCATTGTCTTTATCATCTGGAATAATGCCCGACTCTGGAATTTCGCCTTCCAAGATACGGGTAATTTGCTCAATATGGGTAATATCGTGCAACCCAACTTGCATCACAGCATCCGTCATTGTAAAGCTCTCGCGCTCTGGATG
Organism: uncultured Anaerolineaceae bacterium; assembly: GCA_964352825.1. Lineage (GTDB taxonomy): Bacteria > Chloroflexota > Anaerolineae > Aggregatilineales > Phototrophicaceae > UBA6055. The sequence goes on along the minus strand of CAYGTY010000057.1, from coordinate 1,597 downwards.
AACGCCATCTCGTTCCCATTGTTCATCCGTCAAAGACTTAAAGAACTCGACAAAGCGCGCCCTAGATTTTTTCAGGTCATAAAACACATAAGCAAGTTCTTCACTCTGGTATTTTCTCTCAATCGCCATCGCCTCATGGTCAAACCCAGGAAGTTGCGGATGGTTTTGCTCTAGCATCATTTTTGCGCGGTCATAAAAAATAATGTCAAAGTCGCGCAAGTGGCAAACAATCTCAATAATTGACCACCCTTCAGGACCATCATGCAAGTCATGTGCTTGCGCTTCGGAGATATTTTTTAAAATATGTGCCAAAATCTCACAGGTTGTCTCCATCTGCCAAATCGCCCGTTTACGAACCGCTCCCATATATGCCATCTTATTGAGTCCTATTCTAGTATTATGTCCGCTAAGACACGGATTTTAACGAGTTTATATCAATTGTGCGAATCCCAAAACCGCGCCTTCACATACTGAATACGCTCAACCGTTAATGGGATAAAATTAGGGAATTCCTCAATATCTTCTTCTTCAGCATTAAACACATAATTCAACAAGCCAATCCGCCGTGAAAGCATATGCGTTTCCAGTTGTCCATCATAGGCTTCTGGGAAGGGTAAAACTGTTGCATACCCCCGTTTAAACTGCTCCAATAACACATCATAATCGTCATCATAGCGATTATAATAAAGTGTCGTAGCAATATCTTGTATCGGATACCCCCACAACAAATCCTCAAAATCTATCGGACTCAGTTTCCCTCGCGCAATCCGCACATTCCATTGGTGTAAATCACCATGAATCACCCGTAAACCGCTGGTATCCTGAAATAAGCTGTCTATATCCGCCTGAATTTTGTCAAACGCCAGTTGTAGCAACTCATAGGCTTCATCAGAAAAGTATTTGCGATGAGTGTCGTCAAACAATACACACTCCTCTTTGTATGGAAAAGGCGTATCAAATGTCGGCAAGCTAAAATCTAGTTGTGGTGTAAAGGATTGTGCAAAGTCATGCAACTGTGCAGATAATGCCCCAAAGCGAAACCATGTTTCAGGCGAGCGTTTTTCTGCAAGGTCAACACCATCGACCCATGTAAACACATTACAATGCCTCGGCTGTGGCACACCTTCCACCTCTGCCGTAGAAATCCAATCTCCAGATTTAGTTTCCAGTGGAATCGGTGCAGATATATCGGAATCTTTGAGTGCATTCAAAAACGTCATCTCAGCATTAAGCTCATCCACTGTATGCCCAGCATCAGGGATAACCACCCTTAGGATATATTTCTGCTTATCGTATGTATCGACCCGAAAAATCCCGTTCTGGTCATTCGTAATCAGCCGAACCTGTAACACATCTAAATCATAAGCAGACAGGGCTTTGATTGCGAGTTGACGCAAACGACGGGCTTTACCCCATTGTGTCAGTTGATAATAGTCTTTCACCAACTTGACCTACTATTCAGAGATAACCCATAATTTAACCGTATTATCCCCACTACCTGATACAAGCATCGTCCCAGCAGGATTAAAGCTCAAAGATAAGACAGGTTTTGTATGGTCGCTCAAAGTCACCAACTCCTCACCTGTCTCAACATCCC
>CAYGTY010000056.1:0-31082 GCA_964352825.1 uncultured Anaerolineaceae bacterium | reverse complement strand
GCGCTCAAAGACAGCAATCCATTGGCTATTATGCGGATTATCGACAACAATCATAGCGACCTAGCATTGTCTTAAACATCAAACCAAAATTCATTATCGAGGTAGACAATCCATCTACCTCGATAAGATACAAGCCTCACAAACCTTCTCTACTCACGTATAATATAGATGATAATCATATTACATAGATTGTAGATTCTTATGTCTAATCTGCTATTCGCACATCACATTACCTTACCTGAAATCAGTGAAGGTCATTATGAAAGTTTATACAAGGTAAAACGGCGTGACTCTCATTTTGCAGGTGCCGTCCAAAAGGGAAATAAGATACACGCTTTTCGTGATCACCTTGGTATAGTCCCCCTCTATTATCGATATACAGATACAGGTATCCGTTTTTCGATGAACTTTAATCATTTGATTGAAGCCAATGACACACTCATACCAGCAGGCTTTGATATTTTTAGTAAGTTTGCAACAGTAAGATTCGCCCAACTATTTGAACAAATCCACATTGTTCCCCCAGCTAGTGTGATTGAGATTGACCCTATTACACAAAGGTTTAAGATTATTTATCAATATGAATTCCAACCGCGAAACATCCCAATAACAAGCGCATGGGATTCATTGGTAGACGAATTCAAGCGACTGATGCTAGAGGCATTACAGCAAACTATACAATACGATACTGTTGGTTTGTATCTCAGTGGTGGCATAGACTCGGCAATGATTGCAATTTTATTGAAGGAGCTAGGTGTAACCGTCAATGGATATACCTCAGGACCATGGGGTGAAGCAGGTTCAGATATTGAATATGCAAAGCGCAATGCTCAGATAACCAATATTGCTCGCCACGAGTTTGACTTTTTGGATACGTCGGATTATCCACGGATGATGGACAAAACACTCACCTTATTCCAATTACCCAAAGGTATTCCAACAGTCTTGGGTGTAGCGAGTTTATGGGATAACACCTCAATTGGCACAGAAAAACAACTTTTCTTCGGGCAAAATTGTGACAATATCATGGGGTCAATGACTGCACAATATCTGACTATGATGTTACAACCATTTCCCAGCACCATACGCCAACGGATACATCCTGCATTATGCCATTCCGATATGCTGAAGAATTACCTCCATCTGGCGAAAAACTTTTCAGGTGATCATGCGGAGCTTTCCATATTGCAGTCCAGTTCTGATATGAGTCAGATGGAAAAGTTGATTGTCGCGGCAATGGGAACTGTCGGTAATAGTAGTAGCGAGGTATTTACTCAGCCTGCATTTACACAAGGTATTATGATAAATAACCCATATCACAATGTAGATTTAGTAGAATTCGTAATGGGTTTACCACTAAGATTTAGACTCAGCTTTACAAAACGACGGGGTATTCCGATTCCTGTCACAGAAAAACATCTCATTCAAAAGTTAGCAGAACGCTATCTCCCAGCAAGTATGACTAAACGAAAGAAAGCATTCACAGTATCGTTTGATCGCGATGATGTGACCCGTCGATTATATGAGGATTTGCCAGAAGAATTCATAGGCGTTTCTTTAGATAATGAGAATGAGAAGTTTTCAGGGGCGATGCTCCAACGCTGGATTAAGCAGGTCGGGGTTAAAATCTGATAATGGATTGGATACAAGAATTTTATGAGCGACAGAACACACTGAGTCTAATTTATACCAACAGCACCATTGCCGATTACCATCATGACAAAGTTAAACTGATACAAAAACATCATCCCGAGGGAAAATCTGTCCTTGAATTGGGTGCAGGTGGTGGGCAGGTCGCATGTGCAACATCAATGGCAGGTTATGAAGTTACTGCAATTGAGCTTATTCCCACTTTTGCCGACCATATCCAAACCCTTACACGACAATATCACCAGATGATTCAGGTGATTAATGCAGATTTTTACAGTGTTGAACTCAATCAGACATTTGATGTCATTACATATTGGGATGGATTCGGGATTGGTTCAGATGATGAACAAATACGACTATTAGACCGTTGTGCAAAATGGTTGAAGCCTGATGGCATCCTGTTAGTTGATGTTTATACGCCGTGGTATTGGGCAAATCAGCATGGACGCACAATGGAGTTTGATAATACACGCCGTCGTTATGAATTCGATGCGTTTGAGTGTCGAATGTTCGATACTTGGTGGGACAAAGATACTCCAGAAGATAGTGTAACACAATCACTACGATGTTATTCCCCTGCTGATTTGAAGCTCATATTGAGAGACACGGAACTTGAATTTGTCGACATCGTTGGAACAGGGGGGTGTGTAAATGAAACTGGCATATATGAAGATCATGTCAATTTAAATTGTGCTATGTCGTATACAGTCAAAATTAAAACAGCCCCATCGTAGTTGATGAGGCTGTAAGAAAATCAATTTTGTTAGTGCTTATTCAGCAGGGACAAGAACTGCGTCGATGACATGGATAACACCATTATCAGCTTCGATATCAGTGATAATAACATTTACCGTGTCGTTAAGTACAACACCATCGTCAGTTACGCTGATGCTGATCGTTGCGTCTTCACCCAAGAGGGTTGGGACAGATTCACCATCAAGTGTCACAACAGTTTCTGCCATGACTGCACCATCGAGAACATGGTATTGAAGAACGGTGTTCAATAGTTCTGTATCTGCAAGTAATGTTTCTGCATCGGTACCGAGTGCTTCAAGAAGTGCAACAAATGCTGCATCAGTTGGAGCAAATACAGTTAAACTAGCTTCTGAGTCACTCAATGCAGCTAGAATGCTTGGATCAGCAGCAGCAACAGCAGCCAAAAGAACTGTAAATTCTGGTTCATCGGCTTCTGTGGATGCAACAACGATGTCTGCAATAGTATTGCCCATCATCATATCGTCATCCATCATCAGATCACCAGACACTGGGTCAACACCTGTGCTGATTTCACCAGCAATGAGCAATTCAGTGATTTCAGCAACTTGTTCATAGATTTCGTCATCAACGTCAGCTTCGTGTTTTTCTGCAAGACCAACACCATTGAGTGCTGCGTCCATCAAGTAGATTTGACCACCTGGGAATGCGTCCATGTCACCTTCGACAATGGCAGCAACCATGTCAAATACACCTTGGTCAACGCGTTTTATAGCACTAGAAATGATGAATTCTGAACCGGGGGTTTCACCTGCACCAAAGCTGGTGACCCATTCATCTTGGTCAACACCGATAACATAAACATCTTGTTGTGCAGCAGCGAGGATACCACCTGAGCCAGTTGGGCCACCCGCACCAAAGATAACGGATGCGCCTTCACCGATAAATTGTTCAGCAGCAGATGCGCCACGGTCAGGAGCTACAAAGTCATCAATATAAACACCAAGCAAGTTGATGTCTGGGTTCACATACATTGCACCTTGTTCAAAACCATTACGGAATTTCTTTACTGGTGGAATGTCGATACCATAAACACCTGCAACGGTATCAGATTCAACTGATTCTGCTACGAGGGCTGCAAGGACACCAGCAAGGAAGCCTGATTCATCTTCACGGAACTGAATACCGACGTAGTTTTCTGGACCATCAGCAACAAATTGATCAACACCGAGGAAGTAAACATCTGGATTAGCTTCCGCAGCAGCAAATGTACCGTCAGCAATCAAGAAGCCAACTGTGACAATAATTTCAAAACCTTCGTCGATGCAGGTTTGGATGTTTGCATCGTAGTCAGTTTCTGCTTGTGTTTCAATAAATTTGTATTCAAGGTCATATTCATCAGCAGCAGCTAATGCACCTTCATGAGCGAACTGGTTGAACGTACCGTCATTAACACGACCTAAGTCGGTAACAAGGCAGAGTGTTTCTGCACTATCTTGCGCGAATGCCATGGGAGCAGCAGACAATACAAGGATAACAAGGCTAAGAACAATTACTAATTTTTTCATTCATCCCTCTCCTAAAATAGAGTATAGAGTAGATTAAATATCCACACCTTACTTTACTTGTATCGTACAAATTTGCAAGGTGTCATGATTATAAAATGATTAGATTTTTAATGGACAAAGTTCACAAAAAACTCTAATCACTATGTGAATAAAATATTGTCTCCGAACATATGCTCAATTATTCAGCTACCTCACTCTTTGACGTAGGGTTCACCCACTGCTTTTGGTGGTGATGCGCGTCCGATGAAACCAGCTAATACAACGATTGTCACAGCATATGGCACCATCTGCAAGAATTGTACGGGGAAATCAACACCAACCATTTGTAATCGAATCCCCAATGAATCCGAGAAGCCAAATAAAAGTGCTGCACCAAATGCCCCGATGGGTGTCCATTTACCAAAAATCATCGCCGCTAATGCAATAAAGCCAGCACCACGCGTCATCCCATCATTAAAGCTACCTGTCGCCTCCAGTGAGAACCACGCTCCCGCAAGCCCTGCAATCATCCCGCTGATAAACACATTTGTCCAGCGTGTGCGAATGACATTGATACCCAGTGTATCAGCAGCATGAGGATGTTCACCAACAGCCCGTGTCCGCAGACCCCAACGGGTATAAAAGAGCACAATATGCGTAAAGGCAATCGTCACAAACATCATAAAGAAGATGGGTTGATTAGTGAAAATCGCGTCCCCAACAATCGGTAAATCACTCAAAATTGGAATCGAGATATTACCCAATTTCGCCGCACCTGCTTCTGTAGATAACAAATATTCACGCCGTACAAAGCTGGTCACACCAACTGCGAGAATGTTTATAACAGTACCACTAACGATTTGGTCAGTACGGAAGGTGATAGATAGCCAACCATGCAATAAAGCAATCGTTCCACCACTGAGAATTGCGATAATCACGGCGAGGAATTGTGCAGTTTCTAAAGGAACACCTGCACCGCGTAAGAAGAATAATGCTGTAAACCCGAAGCATGCAGCAAAAAGCATCATACCTTCAATCGCAATATTCACGATACCAGCGCGTTCACACCAGATACCTGCCATCGCACCAATCGCGAGTGGCGTCGCTAAGCGCAAACTCTCGGCAATAATGGTTGTGATATTGGTCTCGTTACCAACTGCCGCCGCAATGATGATGGTTGGAATAAAAAGTATCCCACTAATCAACATCAATGCGACACGTAAACGTTGCAATCCCTTTTGGGGTAAGTCAGGTAAAGCAAATGCACCACTCACGATAAAGAGCACGCCTATCATCATCAGATAACCTGCTGTTGGAATATCTAATGGTGCAACGGTTGGCACTTCACTCGCAGAAGTTGATTGGAATGTAAGTGTTGTGATTAAGCTACCATCCATCCCTTGCGCTTGGAAGAAAATGAATAACCCAAGCAGAATCAGCACAATACCGATAATGCGTAAGCGCGTAATTTTGAACTGTGGGCGAAAACCCTGTGTTGATTGTGTTAGTGTAGCCATAGGGTTAGCCTCCCCAGCCAGTTGAGAATACAAGTTCATTTTCTTCTTCGGCGGTACGTTTCGGTATACGCCATAAGAAGCGGATGATTTGGTCTGCGGCAACAAACATAATAATCAATGCTTGTACAATCTTAACGAGGTCAATTGAAATATCTGCTCGTATCTGCATCAGACCTGCCCCACTGAGCAAACCACCCCAGAGCAAACCCGCCCAAACCATGCTTTTGGGATTATTACGGGCAAGCAATGCAACCGCGATTGCATCAAAGCCAACACCTGCAAAGAAGCGTGGGAGCATTTCATGTTCAACACCACTAATTTCAATTGCACCTGCCAAACCTGCTAATGCACCACTCAACGCCATTGCTAAAACAACATTGCGCGAGACACTCATTCCAGCATACTTCGCCGCATTTTGATTCGCACCGACTGTCCGCAACTCAAATCCAAGGGTCGTCCGCATTAAGAACCAGTCCGTCAACCAAACAGCAGCAATCATTAACCAGAACCCATAATGCAATTTCGCTTGGTCACCCACTGCAATCAAAGTCAGTATCAATTGAACAAAACCCATAACAACTGCCCAGATAATACCACTACGTAATGCTGCCTGTGGTTTTTCACGACGGGCGGGTAGATAGTTGATCAGGAAGGCAAATGTCGAAATAATTGCAATCACCACAATCAGGAGCAGTGGTGTATTGACAGAATCAAAGGTTGGAAGCATCGCTGAAGGGAAAATCTGCGGTGTCTTGGGAACACTTGAGCCGACATCCCCTAAGATAACGGGGTCAACCGATTTAATCAGCCAATCAACAACTAGAATCGCGATAAAGTTCAACATGATTGTTGTAATAACCTCATGCGCTCCTGTATATGCCTTCAATGCCCCCGGTACAGCCCCCCACAGAAAACCACCCAATATACCAAAGAGAATCACCGTTGGAATTAAAATGATACCGTTTATATCGGGTGATGAGAACGCACCCACTGCGGCAACAGCAATCGCACCTGCATAGAGTTGACCTTCCGCACCGATATTAAATAGACCTGCTTTAAAGCCTAAACCAACTGCTAAACCTGCAATGATAAAAGGGATTGCACGGACAATCGTTTTTTCCAAATTAGCTGGAAAGAACAATAGCACCCGATCACCGAGGCGCAAAAATACAACTTCTAGATCTTGCTCATTCTGTAAGATACCGAGCGTTTCTGTACCCAAATCAGTCCCATTTAACACACGATTTGAGGGACGGCGAATCACAAGATGTTGAGCAAGAGCATCATCCAGTTCGTTATTGAGAACGTCATTGACCGATGGATTCATAAAATATTCTGCGTCGTACATTTCGTTGATAATACGGAATTGTGAGCCGAGGTCACTAGGGTCAGAAATACCTAAATCATCAAGTGTTGCAATGGTTTCAATGGCTTCTTGTACATCTCCATAATCAGCCGCCACAATGGCAATGATACGGTTGGCATCATCGCTAAAGACGGGAATACTGAGTTCATCAAGTTTTTCCAGAGCAGAATGCGTATTTACTAAAGCAACTTGCCCATAGTTATCCACAGCTTTTAGGTCAGCAATCGTCCGCGCGCGGTCCGCTTCTGACAAAGTTTCAAACGAAGGATAAAGTGCAATGACTTGTGCAGTCAAATCATCCGTCAGCCTTAGATTTTCAACCACAAGTTCGGCTAAATCACGAACATCGGACCGTTCCAGCGTATCGAGTTCATCTAAGAATGGCTTCAAGTCACGTAAGCGTTGTTCGCCAATATCACGAATCGTCGGAATACGTTCAGAAAGCTCGGTTGCTGTTTCTTCATCTATATCATATGTATCAAAGAAGATGGTATATTCTCGTGTTTCGTCAACCCCTACTTCGACAATACGCTCAAAAGGACGTGCTTGACGAGACAAACTACTATCCGTTGTAATGTCGTTGCTTTCAGCAAAGGTGCGAATCGTATCAAAGTCATCAACACTCGCAACATCATTGACAGTAATACCTGTGATTGACTCCACAAGCGCAACATAAGCTGTGGATGATACGCGCAACCCTTCTGCGAGGTTGGGTTGGAGTGCGCTATCACTCACTGTAATCGTAATTAATGGGATACCAGCGAGAAAAGCTGTAATCACAGCTAGCAATGGAACGAGACTCGGTGAAATCCGTGTCCATAATTGGGTGAACCTCGGTAAACCAGCAGGGCGTTGTTGTACTATTTGTTGCGATTCACTCATTGTTGCACCTCAACTGGGTTATCTTTTACACCCGCCATACGCAAACCAATCGTATCTTTATCTGCTTGGTCAATCGGGAGAATGTCAATAATCTCACCTTCAAACATCACAGCGACTCTGTCCGCAAGGCTCAAGACTTCATCAAGTTCCGAAGATACCAACAAAATACCAGCCCCTGCATCACGCATTCGGATAATTTGTTTATGAATAAACTCGATTGAGCCCACATCCAAACCACGCGTCGGCTGTGAAGCAATCAGTAATTCCACATCACGCGAAAACTCACGCGCAACAATCACTTTTTGTTGATTACCCCCTGATAGACCACCTGCTGCATTATTGATAATCGGTGGGCGCACATCATATTGTTCAACCAGTTTGTTAGCATTCTCAGCAATTGCACGGTCATCCACCACAATATTTTGAGAAAACGCCTCTTTATAATATGTACTCAAAACCAGATTGTGCATAACCGTAAAACTGGATACAAGTCCATCACGTTGACGATCCTCAGGCACATGCCCGACCCCCATTTCCGTGACTTTACGTGGGGATGACCCTGTCATATTTTCACCTTTGATGAAAAACTGTCCCCGTTCAGTTGAGCGCATCCCAGTTAAAGCCTCAACAAGCTCTGTTTGACCATTACCTTGTACACCCGCAACACCCAGAATCTCACCACGGCGGACTTCAAAACTAACCCCTTCGACAGCGGGTAGCTTACGATCATCATTTACGTATAAGTCTCGGACAATGAGGATTTCTTCTCCCGGTTTCGATTCGCGCTTCTCAACTTCAAGAATCACATCACGCCCAACCATCAAGGATGCTAAGGATTGCTCGGTTGATTGTTTGGGGTCAGCATGTCCAGCAACTTTACCACGCCGTAACACAGTCACATCATCACAGATTTCGAGAATTTCCTTAAGTTTATGGCTGATAAAAATAATACTCACACCTTTATCTAATAAGGTGTGCATGATTTTAAATAGACCGCGTGTCTCTTGTGGTGTGAGAACAGCGGTTGGTTCATCCAAAATTAAAATATCGGCATCACGATAGAGAGCTTTGATAATTTCGACCCGTTGCTGAATCCCAACAGGTAAATCAGCAATCAGTGCATCAGGGTTCACATCTAATCCATATTCACGCGATAGTTCGATGATGCGTTTCCGTGCAATATCTCGGCGCAAAAAAGGACCCGAAACACTCTCATTACCCAACATAACATTCTCTGTCACCGTTAAAACATCAACCAATTGAAAATGTTGATGCACCATACCGATACCGAGGTTAATTGCATCTTTTGCACCTGTAATTTCTACAGAGCGTCCATTCACAAATATTTCACCTTCATCAGGTTTATATAAACCATAAATCAGGTTCATTAATGTGCTTTTCCCAGCACCATTTTCACCGAGCAGTCCTAAGACCTCACCCTTATATAATGTAAGGTTGATATTATCATTCGCTAAAACGCCCGGGAAACGCTTTGTTATGCCCCTAGCTTCTAGAACGGGGGTGCGTTCACTCATGTAGTTCACCTTTCAACTACTTCTTCCCATAAGATTGATTGCTAGGATTATAGCGCAAAATTTAGATAGCGATACGTGATTATCTCATGCAAGTCGCCTATACTTAAAGAAGACTAAGATAATTACAGTCAAACATTCTTACAAAAGTAGGCTATACCCATGACAAACAATATTCAACAGCTCCATCAATCACAAACTCCACCTCCCCTGTTTGAACGCGGTGCGCCTATGTGGAATGATCCATATATCGCAGAGCAAATGTTGAGCTTTCATCTGGATACCTCACATGATATTGCGAGTCGCCGTCCAGAAAGTATTGACCAAACTGTCCAGTGGATGATCCAGAAACTCAACCTATCAGCAGGAATGCGTTTGCTTGACCTCGGTTGTGGACCGGGGTTATATACAAGCCGATTTTCGACAATGGGTTTAGAGGTCACAGGTGTCGATTATTCTCAACACTCAATTAATTATGCCCGTCAGCATGACTCGATAAGCACATATGTATGCCAAGATTACACCTCAATGGATATAGAAGCTCAGACATTTGATGTCATTATGATGGTTTATGGTGATTTTTGTGTATTATCTAATGAGGAGCGTGATACACTGCTCGCAATGGTAGGAAAGCTACTCAAACCCAGTGGACATTTTGTCTTTGATGTCACCACACCACAGGTGCATGACTATCTCAAAAATTATAATTGTTGGTCGGTTAAACCAGATGGTGGGTTTTGGAAAGCAAGCCCTTATCTTGTCTTAGAGAAAGGGTTTAGCTACCCCGAGAACATCCGACTGCACCAATATATTGTTATTGAAGACGGTGGGACACAGACAATCTATTGCAATTGGTATCACGATTATACAGTAGAGACTTTATCATCTATGCTAGTAGACAATGGGTATACTCATTTTGAGATATTCGGTGATTTACAGGGGTCAGATTATATTCATGATTCCGATTGGTGCGCTGTCATTGTACAAAATAAGGGTCTAATATGAGAACAATAGATTATGTCACATTTGATATAACAGCTTGGGATTTACTCGAAGTTAAAAAAATAGAAAAACGTTGGAAACATCAAAAGTTCCAAGACTTTCTATCGATTAACTTATTCATGGGTCGTCCTGACTTTGCGAGCAACCTATCTGATATTCCAACTTTACGCAAACAATCACAGCAAGCTATCGCACCATTCGCTGGCATTATTGTTGACATCGGCACGGAGCTTATAAAAGAAATTCAGGTGTTTCGCCAAATTATCAAAATCCCATTAGCCTCACAAGGATTTAGTTATATCGGGAGCTATACAATCCCCTTCCAGCGTATGAGTTATGTGATTAAAGTACAATGCACAGAGTTGGATACGATTGGTCAGCGCGAGGCATTTGCATTACAACACCTACTTGAGGCTGGTGATATTAAACTTGATCTTCAAGACCCAAACTTTAATCCAAGTAGCATCACACCAGAGATGGAAGCCCTTATTAGTACCACAAGTGATTCGACTCAACTGGATATGAAATTCTCAAGACACCCTCTCAGCCGTACTCGTCACTATCTGCAAAATATACAAAAAACAATAGAGCTTGACACATCTTTGCAGAGTGCCAAGCCCTTTAAATTTTATAGCGAATTACCTGATACTGAATAAGCTATTGCAACTTCAGCCAGCGATAACCATAACGACCTAAAGTGACTGCGCCTGCAATATCGGTCTCTCCACTTAGAATATCGGTAAACATTTTCCCATCATCTAAGGGGATAGTTAACTCGTCTTCAATGAGGTTGTGTAATGCCAGATAAATAGCATCCCCTTCCCTACGCCAGAAGCACAATGCGTGTTTTGGCAAACCCTCAATCCAATCAATAGAGGCTGTTGCTAAAGCGAGGTTTTCTTTACGGGTTGCAATCATATGACGCACTGTATAGAGCAATGATGAGTCATCAGCCTGTAATGCCTCCACATTGACTTGTTGATAGCCAAAGGTTTCATCATCAATGACAGGCGCAAATAGGTTTTCGGCATTTGCATCAGAAAATCCTGCATTTTTGCTTGTATCCCATTGCATAGGGGTGCGAACTCCGTTGCGGTCGAACAATTCAATATTATCGCCCATGCCAATTTCATCGCCATAATATAAAACGGTTGTCCCTGGAAGCATAAATAACATAGAGTGCATGAGTTCAATTCTATCGCGGTCATTGCCCATCAAAGGAGCAAGACGACGACGTATCCCAAGATTCATACGTTGATTCGGATCAGGTGAATAGAACTGCCACATAAATTGACGCTCTTCTTCAGTCACCATTTCTAAGGTAAGCTCATCATGATTACGTAAGAAAGTTGCCCATTGTGCGCCTTCTACAGGTGCTTCAGGTGTACGGTTCATAATATCAACAATACTACCGCTATCCCCTTTTGCGAGTGCCATATACAGACGAGGCATTACGGGAAAGTGAAAGTTCATATGAAATTCGGGGTCTTGTGGTGTCCCAAAATATTCAACGACATCTTCGGGCCATTGATTTGCCTCACCGAGTAAAACCCGTCCAGGGTAATTATCATCAATAAATTTTCGCATCCGTGCAAGATAGGCGTGTGTTTCGGGCAGGTTTTCGCAAATCGTTCCTTCACGTTCGAACAAGTAGGGAACAGCATCCACGCGGAAGCCATCAATCCCTAAATCCAGCCAAAACTTCATGACATTAATCATCTCATCTTGCACTTTGGGATTATCATAATTAAGGTCGGGTTGTGAGCTATAAAAGCGATGCCAGTAGTACGAATCAGATTGTTCGTCATATGCCCAATTGGATTTTTCAGTATCTAAAAAGATGATACGAGCATCACTATAGGGTTTATCATCATCATTCCAAACATAATAATCGCGCCACGGAGAGTCTTTTGAGCGTCGAGCTTCTTTAAACCATGGATGTTCGTCTGATGTATGATTGACCACTAGGTCAGCAATAATCCGCATCCCTTTGGCATGAATCGCATCCACTGTCATTTTGAAATCTTCGAGCAAGCCAAAATTTTCATGAATCCCAAAGAAGCTCGCAATATCATATCCATCATCATTTAGAGGTGAGGGATAGACGGGCAAAAGCCAAATACAATCGACTCCGAGCCACTTAAGATAATCGAGCTTATCACGTAATCCAATAAAATCACCATGCCCATCGTCATTACCATCGGCATAAGCTCGTAAATACAGTTCATAAAAAATAGCTGTTGTATACCAAGACATAGAATTTCCCTTCTATGATTGATTATTTTGTAAACTATAAAAAAACAAAGCCACACGCAATGGTGTGGACTTTGAGTATATATTCTAATTTTAACGATTTATGGTTGTATCAGCCACCTTTTACAGACCCTGCCAAGAGACCGCGTACAAAGTAACGTTGCAATGAGATAAAGACAACCAAAGGAACAAACATCGAGATGAATGCTGCACTGGTTAGGATATGCCATTGGTCACCCCGTGTACCCAACATGTCCTTGATGCTAACCGTCATAACGATGTTTTCCTCTTGAATACCAAGGAAAACAGCCGCGACGAGGAAATCGTTCCAAACCCAGAGGAATTGGAAGATTGCAAAGGATGCCAGTGCAGGAAGCGACAATGGGAGAATCAAGTTGGTGAAGATTGTAAAGTGGGATGCACCGTCAATCTTTGCCGATTCGATAATTTCACGTGGGAGACCACCAATATAGTTACGTAATAAGTAAATAGCCAGTGGCAAACCAAAGCCCGTATGCGCTAACCACATGCCGGGATATGTACCATTCAAACCAACCGTACTGTATAAACGCAACAATGGGATCAAGGACAATTGAAGCGGCACAACCAACAACCCAACAACAATCGCAAAGAAGAATTGTCGTCCACGGAACTCCATCCAAGAGAAGGCATATGCGGCAAAGGCTGCAATCACAATTGGGATAATGGTTGATGGAATTGTCACGGTGAAGGTATTTATAAACGACTGTCCAATATTGTCGTTCGAGAAAACCGTTTCATAGTTTTCTAGTGAGAATGACGGCGGTTTTTCTTGAACATAGAAGAACCGTTCACCCCGTTCTATCTCAAATTCAGTTTCGGATACAAACCGATACGTACCATCAGTACTTAATGTGAAGGTTGATCCATCTTCAAGTTCGATGGTTTCTCCGGGTTTATAATCTGCAATCCCCGTCGTATCGCGACCTTCAAGTGATTCATTCGCGGGTAAGAATCCACCACCAAAGGTTAAGATAAATGCATTGGACTCTTCTTCAAACACATTAGCTGTGATAACAAATAGCCCATCTTCTTCTACCATATCTGCAGCAGAACCAGTACGAGCTTGAGCATTAATTTCAGAGCTTGTCAGAGCCTGCCACCACCCTGATGCCACGATGTCATCTCTATTACGAAATGAACTAACTAACAAGCCAAAGGTTGGGATTGTCCACATAATTGCAAGAGATAGCAGAGCAACACGAACTAGAAACGCGCCTAAGGACATATTGAAAATTGGAATACGTGTACTCATCGGGTTTGCTCCTGTTGTTGAAATTGACGAAGATTCCATACAAGTACAGGAACAACAGCGACTAGTAATACAACTGAAACAATCGCACCACGTCCAACATCGAAGTTACGGAAAGACTCATTGAACATCTTATTCGCCAATACTTGCGTACCGTTTTGACCATTGGTCATTGCCTGTACAATATCGAATACTTTAAGGACTGTAATCGTAATGGTTGTCAAAACGACCAGAATTGTACTCATAATTTGTGGAATAATGATATTAAAGAAGATACGTACTTCATTTGCACCATCAATACGGGCGGCTTCTTTGGTTTCTTCGGGTACACCACGCAAGGCAGCTGATAATAGCACCATCGCAAAGCCAGTCTGTACCCATACAAGGATAATCATCAATAGGAAGTTATTCCACGGCTCAATCGTCATCCAAGGTTGAGCTTCCCCACCGAGGGATACTACAAGCGCGTTTAGCAAACCAATCTGCTCGACATCGGGTCCTTTATAGTAATAGATAAAACGCCAGATAACACTTGCACCAATAAACGAAATTGCCATTGGCAAGAAGATCAAAGATTTTGGTATCGTACCCCAACGAACATCATCCGCAAGAATCGCTATCAACAGACCAAAAACCGTACTCATAACTGGCACAAGTAACCACAAAACGTTGTTACGAACAGCAACCCAAAAATCTTCATTTCCAGGGTCAAATGCCCACTCATAGTTCCTGAATAAGACAAATCGTTGCTCCACCTCAGCATCTGCCTGATCAAATAGAAAGTTGATACCATCCCCATTTGTAGACAATCCAGCTGATTGGATTTGCTCAATGGTAATATTTTCAAGGCTTGGATAATCATCCAGCAAGGCATCACGTACATCCAGCATACGTTCTGCACTCAGTGGTGTAGAAAAATTGATGTTGAGGTCGTTTACTTCCTCGGGATAGATCGGCGCATTTACGCGGACATTTCCGTCAGCATCACTGAAGCTCAAATAGAATGTTTGTAATGCAGGAAAAACAAGGTAAACAAACAAAAGAATAAGTGCAGGTGCAACAAATAACCACGGACGGATTGCTTCACGTTGGTTTTCTTTACTTTCGATCGGATCACCGTTAGGTCCGATTGGATCCGCGATAATCTTATCCAGTGCCCAGTTACTGCCCCAGAAGTAAGCGACCATTGCACCTACACCTACGACAATAAACATAAGTCCTTGGAAAACCTGAGTAAATTCCATGATAAATTCTCCAATAAATATTTTAAGGGTATAGCAATCAGGGAGACCGAAGCCTCCCTGACTGAAAACATTGCAGGTTGATAATCAGAAATTACTGATCGATATCATCCCATGATGCTTGGATTGCTGCACCAACTTCTTCTGCAGGTGTACCGTTGATGAAATCAACCATACCACTCCAGAAAGAACCAGCACCAATTGCGCCTGGCATCAAGTCAGATGCATCGAAGCGGAATGTGGTTGCACCCAAAAGAATGTCACCTTGAGCTTTAAGTAATTCATTTGCATATGCGTCAGTGTTAACACCTGCGTGAGCAGTTAACATACCAGCACGGCTCATCCAGATTTCATGTGCGATTGGAGTTTGCAAGAATTCAATAAACGCCATACCCACTTCATTGTCTGTAAAGAGACCGAAGAGTGTACCAGCACCCAATACTGGGTTACCGAGGTCTTCGCTTGCGAATGAAGGGAAGTAGAAGCTACTGTAATCCAAGCCAGCTTCCATGCTTTCTACATCTGGGAAGAAGGATGGAATAAAGGATGCTTGACGGTGCATGTAGCATTGTGGTGGAATAGAGAACAAACCAGCAGGTGAATCACCAAAGCTTGTTGTTGTAACAGCACCAGCACCACCCGCTGCCCAGCCTTCGCTGAAGAGGAATGTACCGAAGGTATTCATGACATCGATAACTTCTTCGCTGTCAAATGGAAGTTCGTTGCTGACCCACATGTCGTATGTTTCTGGGGAGTATTTGCGGAGCATGATGTCTTCCATCCAGTCGGTTGCTGTCCAACCAGTTGCGCCACCACTCTCAACACCGATACACCATGGTGTATTACCATCAGCTACCATTTGTTCGCTAAGTGCAATAAGATCTTCCATTGTTTCTGGAATATCATAACCAGCATCAGCAAAGTTATCTGGAACATACCATACAAGGGATTTCAAATCTTGTTTGTAAGGGAAAATGAAGAATTGGTCTTCACCATTTTCGTCTGGGAATGTACCGAAGCTAGCCCAATCCTCACCAGCAGCATAGTTGTCTACAATCCATTGACCCATTTCATCACCAAGTGGGAAAAGTTGGCCATCAGCAGCAAAGTCAGCCGCTTGTCCCGGTTGTGGGAAGACATATACATCAGGTGGATCGCCACCTTCAACACGAACTTGAATCAACTGTTCGGCATCATTAGAACCACTCGCATTCACAGTTGCACCTGTTGCTTCTTCAAACAATGCTACAACAGCTTCTAAGTGAGTGAAGTCAACATCAACCCATGGGCCGAATACTTCAACTTCCATACCTGTAAAGTCATATTTTTCAGCAAATTCTTCGTAGCTGTCCCAGCTGAAGCGTTCTGGTTGATCGCCAACTGCGACATCTTCAAATTCCTGTGCGTTGACGGGTACAATCACGAGGACTGCAAGCAACGCCATAACGATGTAAAGGTTAAATACTTTTTTCATTCGTTACTCCTGTTAAACGTTTAATTAAATTATTAACTAAGTGGAGAACTAAAATCTCCACATAATAAAAATATAACATAAATTTCAAAAATAGGTACTTAAACTGTACATAATGCACAAAGAGGTGTTATTTATCATATAAAAACAATGTTATTTTAACATAATGCTAAGGTATCCTCGTTTAATGTGCATGCCTTGAAAATAAAACTTACAATATTTATGACTAATTGCAACCAAAATCATTATGAATGACATATAAAATTATAGTCTACAAATATATACTTAAAAATAGATAATCATCTCTTGCAAGTTACTCAATCAGGATTTTGTATGATAAATCAACATTACATTATGTCAGAATTGAAAAATAATATCCTCTGGGATGTCATTGATCAAAGTCAACATTCTGTCGTCATTACAGATTCTGTAGGTGCCATTATCTATGTCAATCCATTCTTTTGTGATATATCAGGCTATACATATGATGAGGCTATTGGACAAAATCCGCGTATTCTTAAATCGGGAGCGCAAGGACCTGAAGTCTATCGTGAATTATGGTCAACAATCCAATCCGATGAAGTCTGGTCAGGTCAACTCTGTAACCGCCACAAATCAGGGGGTCTATATTGGGAAGACGTAACAATCTACCCTATCCATCATGATGAGACCTTTTATATAGCCATCAAAAAAGACATCACTGAACAAGTCGTCGCCCAAGAACAACTACAAAAAGCTCAAGTTGACCTTAAAAGTATGATTGATGCAGTCAAAGAATCACTGTTAATGATCAACCGTGACCATAAGGTCTTGGTTGCGAATCAGACTGTTGCGGCACGTTTTAATATGAGTGTGGAAGAGTTTTGTGAGAATCCTCTTCAAGATATGGTTCCTAGAAAAATATTTGAGCATCGTAAACGGTTAGCCAATCAGGTTTTTGAAACTGGTAAATCCATTATTGATAAAGATTATCGAGATGGTCATTATGTCGAGACCTTATACTATCCTGTTTTTGAAAAAGATAATCGTGTAGAGAATCTTGTAATTTTTTCTCGTGACATAACGGCAGAAGTTGAAGCCCAGCGTGAATTAAAAGAAAGTGAGGAATTGCACCGCATTATTCTTAGGAGTATCTCAGATGCTATATTTATAACGGATAATTCGGGAGCATTTACTTACATTAGTCCTAATATAGAAACTAGCTTCGGGATTAGTGAGCAGGTTGTCTGGGCATTAAAATCCATTCATAAGTTACTGCCCAACCTTAGCTACACTGATGATGAACTATATAAACAATATGAAATAAGTAATATCGAGACAGAAATTATTGATAACGACGGTCAACTTAGGGTACTCCTTATAACGGTAAAGTGCGTAGAGATAGGAAGCGGTAGCCGCTTATATACTTGCCGAGATATAACTGACCGAAGAAAAATCGAAGATGATTTAAAGTATCATGCAATGTTATTATCCAACATCTCCGATGCTGTCATCTTAACGGATATGAATTTTAATATTTACTCACTCAATCCTGCCGCAGAGAAAATATATGGATGGCGCAGTGAAGAAGTCGTCGGAAAGAATTGGGGACAACTTGTTCCGATTGACTATATTGATCAAACAAGAGAGCAAGTTCTGAAAGACTTCTTTGCAAATGGTTATTGGTCAGGAGAAGTTATCCATTGTAATCGCATGAATGAAGAGGTTTACATCGATTCATCCGTGACAATGTTATATGATTCAGGAAATAATCCCATTGGTATTGTTGGTATCAATCGTGATATTACCGAACGTGTCCAAGCCGCATCTGCACTCCGAGCCAGTCAAGCCCGTTTAGCAAATACGATTGAACTTGCGCCATTCCCGATAATGCTTCATTCACAAGATGGTGAAGTTGTGATGATTAATAATGCTTGGGCAACTTTATCAGGATATTCCCATCAAGATATTCCAACTATTAGCATTTGGGTAGAAAAAGCTTATCAAGTAAAACAAGACGATGCAAAAAGTCTCATCGCCAAGATATCTTCTATCCAAACAAATATTAGCTTAGGCATTCTTGAAATTACAACAGCCGATGGATCCAAACGCTTATGGGAATTCTATTCTGCACCACTCGAAAAAGTTGAGGGTGAATCACAAATTATAATGAGTGTAGCGGTTGATGTAACCGAGCAAACAAGATTACAAGAACAAGCAAATCAAGCACAGGCTTTAGAAATTAAGTTACAGAAAGAACGTGAATTATCTGACTTAAAAGAACGGCTCATGTCAACGATTTCACATGAATTTCGTACTCCGCTAACTGTCATACAAACCTCAGCCGATTTATTAGATAATTATTTTGATCGACTGGATGAAGCACAACGGCGAAAACATCTGACGCGTATTTCCGAACAAATAAAAAACGCAACCAATCTATTAGACGAAACGATGAGGTTACGATATGCAAAATCAGGGCGAATTGAATTTACACCTGCTCTGATAGATATTGAAATGTTCAGCCTAACTATTTTTGATAAGATGCGTTTTGCAGATAATCACTTACATAATATGGAATTTGATTGTCAAGCGAATATTATCGAGATAAGCGTAGATGCAAAGCTAATCGAACATGTCATAACAAATCTTTTATCAAATGCAATTAAATACACGCCTGCTAGCAATTTAATTACAATGATTCTGCATAATAACAATTCTAAGTTTTTTCTTGACGTGATTGATGAAGGAATTGGGATTCCTGAGGAAGATATACCTCATTTGTTCGAACCCTATCATCGGGCAACAAATGTTGGGTCAGTAGAAGGCACGGGGCTTGGCTTGGCTATTGTTAAAGAGTATGTCAATCTACATCATGGACAAGTAACATGTACATCTACTGTAGGAAAAGGTTCTACATTTACAGTTGAGTTGCCAATTTTAATCCCATAACTTGCGCTAAGGCATATCAAATATTTCAAATCACTCTAAGATTTAGGGTGATTTTGCGTCTAATAAATAGACTTTGGAAATTTAATTCAAGGTTATAAAGATCAATTATGAGTATTTCATGAGTACACCCTTGCTGTTGACGTAACGGTAACACGTATCATAAGAACATCAGCAGAAAGGATATTGAATATGTTTACTGTAGGTGAATTCGCAAAGCTCGCACAAGTCTCAAAACGATTGCTTCGTTACTATGATGAAATTGACTTGTTTAAACCCATCAAAGTTGATGGTGTTAAAGGATTTCGTATGTATAGTGCCGAACAATTATCTGAGCTTAATCGCATATTGGCTCTTAAAGAGTTAGGTTTATCACTTGACCAAATCCGCAGAGCAATCCATACACAGGTATCCACTGACGAAATACAGGGTATGTTGCTCATGAAAAAAACAGAAATTGAGCAACAATTAGAAGCAGAACTCCAACGCATCCGTAAAATTGAGGCAAGGCTACAGATCATTCGTGATAGCGAAGAAGATAAGCCCCTCAACGTCATTATCAAAAAATTGCCTGCCCTACCCGTTCTTAGTGCACGCCACACACTTGATAGTTTTGAAGATGCGCTTGAACTACATCATTATATTCATCACCAACTACATAATAAAGCTATTTATGGTCTTGGTTATTGCATCTGCCATAGTGAATTCGATACCGAACAAAAACTTGATATGGAAATGGGATGTGCATTAGAAACCAAACACCGCACATCCATTATTCTAAGCAACGGCTTAAAGATGGAATTTAAACATTTACCTGCTGTTGAGATGATGGCAACAACTGTTGTCACAGGTGCATTGGAAACCTTACGGCGTGGTTATGTTGATATTGCTCGTTGGTCAGAAAGAAACAATTATCGCCCAATTAGTCTAATTCGTGAACTCACGCTGCAATCACCACTCAAAGCAGATGGCAGTGACATGATTACTGAGATTCAAATTCCTATCGAGCCAGCCTATACCATGTAAGTTAATAGGACATCTTAGACCCTAACAACTCATTATTATTATAACAAATCGATAAAACAAAAGGAGCGTTATCTATGAATATCGCAAGTATTCTCCTTGCCATCAGCGGAATCCTAGTTGGTTTGCTATCTGGCATCATGATTGATTTTTCAATCACTATCATTCCATCGTTGCGCACACTTACAGCTGAAGAACACATCAAAACCATGCAGGTCTTTAATGACAAAATCAAGAATCTACTATTCCTCTCAACATTTATAGGTCCCGCACTACTGTTACCATTAGCGACCTATCTCTATCGAGATACAGTACAGTTTTCATTGCTTGTTCTCGCCTCAGCCTTGCACATCATTTTAATGGTGATACTTACTATAATCGGTAATGTACCGCTTAATGATCGACTCGAGGCAGTCAATCTGAATTCGGTATCGGCAAGTGAGGCAAAACATATCCGTACCGACTATCACGGAACATGGTCAATGTGGATGCGCCTACATCATATCCGTAGCATCACATCACTTATCACCCTATTCATCATTTTCATCGTTTGTATTTCGCTTTAATTCAACATCTATTCTAAAGGATAATCGCTATGAATATCACAGTTATCGGTGCAACAGGCAATACAGGATTCAGTTTTGTCAAACAAGCACTTGAAAAAGGGCATCACGTGACTGCTCTTGCACGAACACCTGAAAAACTCTCTATCCAACATCCTAATTTACAGATAGTTAAGGGCAATGTCCTAAATACTGTAGATGTTCGGAAGGTTGTAAAAGGTCAGGACGCTATCTTTATCGCATTGGGTACAGGTGAATTACCGAAGAAATCCAATATTCGTGAAAAAGGGACACAAGCTGTCGTAGATGCACTACAAGCAATTGCAGAAACACCACAGATTGTTATATTAAGCTCGCTCGGCACCGGCAAAAGCATCCATCAGATACCTTTACGAATACGATGGTTTGTGAAACTGGTATTGTTGTTTGTGCTTGCTGACCATAAACAACAAGAAGCGATCATTATGTCTAGTACTCTACCCTACACGATATTACGTCCAACTTCCTTGCATGACACATCACCTGTCGGTCGGTTAACAGCTACTACGACAGACGAGATGCTCGTAATTCGACCCGCTATCGCACGTGATGACCTAACTTGTTTTGCCATTGAATCAATTGAAAGTCAACAATTTGTCAATCAGACAGTTGCGTTAACTCATTGGGGATAGTTTATAAAAAAGAGGAAGTTACATTCCACTTCCTCTTTTTACTATTACATTATATTTTTATTTATTGTTAGTCTTCGAGTGTACTTAAATCGCCTAATGGTTGTCCCATCGCTTGTGCTTTTAGAACACGGCGCATAATTTTACCGCTACGTGTTTTAGGTAACTTATCCACAAATTCAATTTTCTGAGGAACAGCAATCGGTCCGACTTCATGGCGAATATGCTGTTTGAGTTCATCGACTAAGGCATCAGAACCTTCTGCGCCTGCAACAAGGATACAATAAGCATAAATCGCATTACCACGTAGTTCATCAGGCACACCAATGACAGCCGATTCAGCAACTGTACCATGACTGACTAAACCTGATTCCACTTCGGCAGTACCGAGACGATAGCCACTGACTTTAAGTACATCATCATTCCGTCCAATGACCCAAATATAGCCATCTTCATCACGACGAGCCGTATCACCTGCTAAGTACCAACCTTGTTTTTTATACTTCGACCAATATTGTTGCAAGAAGCGTTCATCGTCACCATAAACGGTACGAATCATGCTGGGCCATGGTGTTTTAATAACAAGGTCACCGTCTTCACCTGCGGCAACAGAATTACCTTGTTCATCGACAATATCAACTTCAATACCAGGGAATGGACGCGTTGCACTACCGGGTTTTAGCCCAACTGATGGCAACGGTGTAATCATAAATCCACCCGTTTCGGTCTGCCACCATGTATCAATGATTGGACATTTTTCTTTACCAATCACTTTATGATACCAACGCCATGCTTCAGGGTTAATGGGTTCACCGACAGAGCCCAGTAAACGTAAACTACTAAGATCATGACGCTTTGGCCAAGCATCGCCAAAGCGCATCAAACCACGAATCGCAGTTGGCGCAGTATAGAGAATCGTTACACCATAATTTTCGACAATCCGCCACCAACGGTCGGGGTAGGGATAAGTTGGCGCACCTTCATATATAATACTGGTCGCACCCAAGATGAGAGGAGCATAGACAATATAGCTATGTCCAGTAATCCAACCAGGGTCAGCCGCACACCACCAACGATCATCGTCTTTAATATCAAATGCCCAAGACAGTGTGGTTGAGGTATAAACTTGGTAGCCACCATGTGTATGGAGGACACCCTTGGGTTTACCTGTTGTCCCACTGGTGTAGAGGATAAAGAGTGGGTCTTCAGCATCCATCACTTCAGTTTCAGCTTTAGGGCTAGCAATCGGTAAGCCCATCAAGTCGTGATACCAATAATCACGTCCTTGTTCCATGTTAATTTCGTGACCTGTTCGTTTAACAACAATCACAGTGTCAACAACAGGTGAGCGATGAACAGCTTCATCAACGGTGTCTTTGAGTTTGACAATTTTTCCGCGCAACCATGCGCCATCACATGTAATCAAGACACGGCTTTGTGCATCTTCAATACGGTCAGCCAGTGCTTGCTCGGAGAAGCCACCATAGACAACACTATGGGGTGCGCCGATTTTGGCACAAGCAAGCATCGCAACCACAATTTCTGGGACACGTCCCATATAAATGGTTACACGGTCACCTTTTTTAACGCCCATGCTCCTTAGAACATTGGAGAATTTATTGACTTCTTGCCAAAGTCGCCAATAGGACATGGTGACTTTATCGCCATTTTCACCTTCCCAGATGAATGCGAGTTTGTTGCGTCGCCATGTTTTCACATGACGGTCAAGCGCATTGAGGACAATATTGGTCTTACCGCCAACAAACCATTTATAGAAAGGTTTATTGCTATCATCAAGGACAGTATCCCATTTTTTATACCAATCTAATGTTTCGGCACGTTCCGCCCAAAACGATTGTGGGTCAGCTACGGCTTCTTTATAGACGGCTTCATAATCGGGCACATTAGCATTCTTCACGATTTCTTCTGATGGATGATACCATTCACTTGTAGGTGGTGAAAAACCTTGTTCAGACATAAAAAACTCCTGTGGTAGATTTATTCAAGAATGTAATAAGTTGACAAAGGTATCGAATTTTTAGTCATATACATCATCTATTATAAACCAAGCCGTTATATAAGTCGAAACTGGAATTACGTTCATATCAGAACAGAGGTACAATCAGCCATACATTTTCTCTTAAGCTAGGCAAGGTACAATACAGATATTATTGTTATGCAAGAATAGCAGAAATAAATGAAGGAGATGATATGAATAGACAAGAAACGCTACAAGCGATAAAAGATAAGCCAGACGTATCGGTGCTAATTATTGGTGCTGGAGTGAACGGCATTGGGACTTTCCGTGATTTGGCACTACAAGGGGTCGATGTATTAATTGTTGACCGCGCCGACTTTAGTTCTGGTGCAAGCGCAGGCTCTTCCCATATGTTACATGGGGGTATCCGTTATTTAGAAAATGGTGAGTTCCGTTTGGTGAATGAAGCCCTGCATGAGCGCAATCGTATGTTAGAGAATGCGCCACATTATTCAAAACCCCTACGCACAACCATTCCGATGTTCCAATGGTTTTCTGGATTGCTGAATGCACCACTCAAATTTCTAGATTTGCTTGACCGCCCTGGGGAACGGGGTGCGATTGTTATTAAAGCAGGTCTGACGATGTATGATTGGTTTGTACGTTCACATCGCAATATGCCGACCCATGAATTTAAACTTCGCGACCAAGCCTTAAAAGAATATCCAAAGATGAATCCCGATATAGTTTGTGCGGCGACTTATTATGATGCGTGGATGCCTTACCCTGAACGCATTTGTATGGAGATGATTTTGGATGCGGAAACTGCAAATCCTGATTGTCATGCACTGAACTATATGGGTGCTGTTGATGGTGACAATGAAAGTGTAACCCTGAAAGATGAGCTTACAGGTGACACCTATACTGTAAAACCAAAAGTAGTGATTAATGCGGCAGGTCCTTGGATTGACTTTGTCAATGAACGTATGGGTTTAGATAAACAACGTTTTATAGGCGGAACAAAAGGGTCACATCTGATTCTTGACCACCCCGAATTATATGAAGCGGCAAATGGTAGTGAGATATTCTTCGAGAATGATGACGGGCGGATTGTGCTTATCTTCCCTTATATGGGACGGGTGATGGTCGGAACAACTGACATCCGCATTGATAACCCTGATGATGCTGTCTGTACTGACGAAGAAATTGATTATATTCTCGGCTTGATTGATAAAGTGTTCCCAACTATCACTGTTGACCCTTCACAGATTGTCTTTACATTTTCGGGTGTACGCCCCTTACCCTATAGTGATGCAGGGAGTACAGGTCAAATCAGCCGTGACCATAGCGTCAAGTCGATTCCTGCAACAGGTGATTTGCAATATCCGATTCATTCTCTGATTGGTGGTAAATGGACAACCTTTCGCGCTTTCTCCGAACATACCGCTGATATTGTCTTAAAAGACCTCGGTAAAAAGCGAAGTGGCAGTACGGCTAATGTATCAATTGGTGGTGGACGTGGCTATCCTCGTAGTGAAGATGCCGTCAATAATTGGTTACAGAAATTGCAATATCAAACGGAGTTACCGATGGAGCGGTTGCGAGAACTATTTGACCGTTATGGGACTCGTGCAGAGGAATTTGCAAACTATATCACACAAGCGAATGACAGCCCATTAGATCATCATCCCACATATAGTCAACGTGAAGTCGAGTTTATAGCACAGGAAGAAAAGTTAACCCATCTTGATGATCTCGTATTACGTCGGTCTTTGATTGCGATGTTAGGGTATTTGACACCTGCCCTACTTAATGAATTAGCTGATATAACAGCCAAGAAACTTGCTTGGTCGGATGAGCGTAAACAAGAAGAGATTGAACGTACAATCGCAACTTTGAAACGCAAGCATAAAGTAGAGTTGGAAATGGTTTAGAGTGGTTTAACAGTAACACTATCTGGGGAGGGTTTGAAAACCACTCCCCTACGAAAACTTAAACCACTAGGCATAAGTGTCAGAAATATCTCTATAATCTGAGCCCCGAAAAATGAGTTTGCAAATATTACTCATCTGCTGTGTCCGCAACCGCAAAACGATAGATTGACCCATCGGGTTTTGCTATCATAATCGCTTGACCATCGGCGCTCAGTTGGGATGGCGTATTTGCAATATCATAATTTGCTAGTTTGCTACCATTGTCCATTGACCACACATGCAAGGTATCATCAACATGTGCAAATAAGAGCTTACCATCAAGACTAAAGTACAAGCCATTCACTTTATTAACTTTCAAGCTGAATACAAATCGTTGAGTGACATTGGAGAAGGGTCGATAATCATAGACATTAATGCCGTCGTTACCAATAGTCGCAAGCAGGGTCTCTATGGGAGCAAATGCCAGAGCCTTCACACCTGTTTGATGTGCATACCATAATGCCTCTTGTTGAAGGTCATCTAAATCCCATAATTTAACAACGCCATCATCACCTGCAGTTGCGATTAAATCACCAAAAATTTCTACATCATTATAGCGTGTTAGATGAGTGCGGAAGGTGTCGAACACAACCGCACCTGTTCTGATGTTGTAAACAGTCAGGGTACGGTCACTATTGCGGGTAACGACATAATCGCCAGTATCACTGATATAGATGATACGATTATCCGTAGTAAATAATAAATCGAGTCGCCGTCCTGTTGAGGCATCCCATATTTCTATTGTGCCTGCTTGACCTGTTGTTGCTATCAGCATACTAGACGGTAAAAAGTAAAGTATATCGGTTTCGGTTGTATAAATATCGCGCAAAAACCCACCCGTTTGTCCAGAGAAGATCCGTACACCAACCCCACGATTTGCAATAGCAACAAAACGCCCATCATCACTAATAGCTGTTTTTATTTGCGGGTCTGTGTAGCCCAATTCAGATTCAAGTGATTGAAGTCCTGATTCAATATCCCAGACACGTAAGCGATTATCATTTGTTACAACGATGAGTTTTTGACCATTTGGGGTGACCTCAGCAGTTGTTAATACACTATTGAATCCTGTCAGTGTTTGATTGACTTCGCCTGTTTGATAATCTAAGAACCAGACCGTATCCTCTGTAGCAATCACCAGTTGCCCATTGGTTATATCAGTTGTCAAAATATCCCCAACAACCTCGACTGGATAATCATATTCTTCAAGCACGACTGCGCTAAATCCATCCCGCAAGACAAACCCACCTTGTTCCGCAGAATATAGATACTCACCATTGGATGACCATTGCATCGGCTCACGAACACCACTATTAAATCCTGTAATCAAGTCACCTGATACTGTCTCGAAGAATGCTTTATTGCCTACAACATCCGAAGCACTTAATACCGTATTATCGACGTTAAAGGACAAACCACTAATACGTCCAAATAAGGATGCTTGTGATTGAGATACTTGTCGCCCGTCAGCAATGTTGAGAATACGAATCATCGGCGTATTAAATCCGATCGCTACAAAAGCATTGTTATTACTCAAAGCAATCGCAAAACCTCTATCCCCTGCAATCGCAAACTCGGTCACAAGTGCTGGGATACCTGTCGATACATCCCATATCGTAATACCGCCACCAACAGCATCTTCATTTCTAGCAAACCCATGACTGACTGCGATCATCTTGCCATCTTGAGAATAATCAACAGCTAAACCTGATGGATTAATCGCAGGATTGTTCGGTAATAAAGCAATAGGCGAACGGGTTAAATCATTGAGATTGAGATAGAAAACACCATCTAACGATGCAATAACCACATGTGACCCATCAGGCGAGACATCTATATCCACAACGTTATTAATGGCTTGTCGGAGTACATTGGTTTGAAGCTGTTCAATATTTGTGCTCGTCAAACTGGTAGATGTAAGCTCAGGTGGGGCAATATTAGATGGCATACTGTTGATTTGTAAGCCTGTTTTTGGTTTAGGATTAACAATAGGCATATCATTAACAACTGCCCATTGTCGAATGGTAGCATCATATCCACCCGATACAAGTCGTGTTCCATCAGGGCTAAAGGACAAACTACGAATGTCGCGCTCATGTCCTCTAATTGTTGCAATCAGCGTTTGTGTCTCGACATCAAAAATTTCAATCATTTCATCAACTGCCATCGCCACCAAAAGACCATCAGGGCTAAAAGCAACTCGCGTATTATTGAGTCCGACATAACCATTTCGGGGTCTGCGGATACGATTCGGCTCTACTGGAATGAGACCATCCGTTGTTGCTAGATAATCGCTATTGGGACTAAATGCAACCGATGCAAATTCATCAATCACCACATCGAGCTTCTCACGGGAGAACGCATTCCACAATCCCCCCGATGCACCGACTAAAGACCCATCTGGAGAAACCGCTAAACTCCACACCGTTGTCCCATGATTAATTGTTAAAATTTCTTCTTTATTGGGTAAATTCCATAATCGGATAAAGCGTTCCCCACCTGTTGCAATCACGTTGGTATCAGGCGTAAAGACAACACTATAAATGCGGTCTTCATTCGTTGATAAGGTGTCCGCTAACTCAAAGTTGTCACTACGCCAGATCAATACATCGCCACCACTACCGGCTGTTACAATCAGGTTTCCTGTCGGGCGATACGCAATCGAAAATGTACGCCCTTCATGTCGAGCCAGTACACCAATTTGACGGTTGGAAAGCGTATCAAATACTCGCGCCAGATTATCCTCATCGGTTACAGCCGCAACTTGACGACCATTCGGGCTAAAGACAACTTGCCGAACTGTTGGGAAAGATAATTCGCGGTCTTCAATCATTTGCTCACGCGCAATATCCCATGTCGTAACTTTACCATCGGCACTCGCAACATATACCAATCGACTATCACTGCTAAAATCAAGACTATACCCAAAATCCGCAAGTTCAAATTGAGCAAGTAAATTGCCTGACCGTGCATCCATAAGCAAAACTTTCTTGTCCATGCCAACGCTAGCGATGGTATTGCCATCAGGGCTATATTGCACATCACGCACACCCCCTGAGTGATAATCCAGCACCAGTTGTTCGCCTGTTGCCATTGTGTTCAGCAAGACCCGTCCACTGAATAAACCAATCGCCACTTGCAATCCATCGGGTGAAGTCGAGATACTACGGACATCGCCATTAAAGCCCTTGGTGATTTCGCCATCAAAATCATTTTCGTTCAAGTCCCACACAGCTAGTGAATTGTTGAGTGTCGCACCAAGTAACAGAGGCGAATCATTCAAAAATTCCACTCGTCTAACACCACTCGCCACGTCATCTAGTGTTTGCACTATTTCGCCAATATCTACTGCAACAATATAGACAAATGGACGAGTCGCAACCGATAGAAATGCGCCTGACTTATCAAAGTCGAGACCGAGAACCGATGATTCCGAAATTTCAATTGTGCGAATTTCTGCAAATGTAGTCATATCCCATAAGCGAACTGTGCCATCATCACTGCCTGACGCAAGGATATTACTCTCAGGGTGGAAAACAACCGAATTGACAGTATCAGTATGACCTGTGAGGAGTTGTGCGGTTTCGTCACCAGCATCAAGGTCGAATACCCATACTCCCTGCAAGCCCCCAATCGCCATCCAATGATTATCAGGCGATAGAGCAATACGACCTTGGTCACCACCCATAACACCAATTTGTTGAATATTTTTTGCGTTCTCTGCAGTTATCACAGGATAGGATTCATCTTGTGCTAGTGAAGAGGACGGCATTATCCACCCTAAACCTAAAAAGAGAAACATCCCAATTAAACCAACATATCGCATCCGATTTGAACTCCGTCATTGTCACCGTTTATGTTGCCATTATAGGCGCAATAACCCTCTAAGACTAGCAGAGGCATAACGCGAGGGTCTCTTATATAATGTAAGCAAGTCTATTGAATCATCTAAGGACACCGTATGAACCTGTCGGAATATATTGAATCTGTTAAACAATCTCCCTTACCTCGCAACCCAATGGCACAAATCCGCACCTTAGCAAAAGAGCTTGCAGGGGGTGCAACCTATAGTTTATGGTCATTTCGGATTGATGTCAGGTTGCAGTCAATCGATGAAAATAACCCACCAACACAACGCCTAATGCCAGAACATGAATCAATAAAAATGTATTTAAAAGAACGCTGGGGGGATGACATAAACCTCCCTGATTTTATGTTATTAGAGCGCATGGGTTATTTATCTGAAGAAAGAGCAGACCGTTTTAGTATTGATTATATGTTGACCCAATCTGCTTTTAATTTGCTTGAAGAAGTTGAACCTACAAAAATCTTCATTTCTTATAAGCGGAGTGAAAGTAGTGCATTTGCTTTACTGGTCATGACTATGCTCAAAAATGCAGGGTTGACACCGTTTTTGGATTTAGCCTTAGTCCCCGGTGAAGATTGGAGTTCTGGTTTAAAAGACCATGTGGAACATGCTGACTATCTCGTCTTATTATTGAGTCACGATACTTTATCCTCCAAAATTGTACGCGAAGAAATCAAATGGGCGCAGGATATGGGTAAAATCATCATCCCTATCTGGCATAGTGGATTTATTTACAAGTCAGATAAATGGGAGGATATTAACGAGGAAGTTGATACTTTGCTCTCGATGACGCATACAATACGGGTTTTAGAAGAAAATCCACTGGCTTACCACAATGCGATTCTAGAGCTACTGAATCGACTGGGGTATACACCATAATTTATAGCATATCCCCTATGTGGGGGTTACAATCGATCCAGTATAAAATTTTCTGTTAACAATAATGAATTTAGGATGATCATGGAACTTAAGAAAATTGTGCGTAGTATTTGTTACTTCTCTGATGAAATGGACACAGGTTTGTTTGAACGGCTTCAGACTTTAGCATACAGGTTAGAGCAAAATGACTTTGAGGTACAAACTCGTCGTGTCTGTTTTGGGGGGCTGACTATTCAAGAGGTCGATGAACAAATAGACGATACTGAATTATTTATCAGTGTCGGTAGCCTGAATCGAACACAAGCACGCGAACAATTCGATGCCTTCATATCAGCTGGGAATATCTCTTTTAACTTAGACATCACGTCAGCAGTAACACTTGATGATGTTCATTTTTTATTTGATATTGTGGAACAAAATGCAAGCAAAACCTTCAACTTTACTTATGCCGTGAATAACCCATCTTGCAGTCCATTTTTCCCATCGGCTAATTTTGAGCGTGTCGGATTTTCGATTGGTCTGCAAGCGACAGATTTAAGTGCTGGCTGCGAAACCGTTCAAGAGTGGTTTAATAATATGACGGCTGTCTGGAATGAGTTGATGAATTTGTTTGCTGATGAGCCTGACTTCATCGGTATTGATTCATCAGTCGCCCCACTATTTGATGGGGATAGTAGCTTCATCAATGTCATTGAGCGTGTTCATATACCCTTCCCTCAAGCGACCACCACCGATA
>CAYGTY010000055.1:21454-31244 GCA_964352825.1 uncultured Anaerolineaceae bacterium | reverse complement strand
ATAGACTAAATCATAACCAATATTAGAGATTATCGCCCACACCAACTACCAAGCGCACATAATAATGATTGATGCTCGGTCCTAAGCTGATGACATCATCAGGTTTGAGGGGTGAGGGGTTTAAGGTGAGCCGCTCATTATTTATAAAGACGGGCATACAGGCATCAGCATCTAAATAGACCCACCAACGGTTCTCATCAGCCCGATAGAGCAATTGTGCTTGATAAGGAGAATCTGTATCAAATTGACGTGGGTCATGTCCCTGTCTCATAAAAGCTGAGGATAAATCAACATCTAAGGGAATATTGCCTTGACCGAGGTGAAAACCCAGGGATTTCTCTTCATTACTCGTCCCTACATATAAGGTATAAACTTGGGAATCGTCATGAACATCTTGCAGACGAAGCACATTCGGAGCATAAGTATCGAGAAGGGGAGCATAAACAAAACTATCAGGATACTGAGCCAATAGGTCGAGCGATTGGTCAGGAGAAACTAAGCGCATGATATATGCTTGAATATAATCTCCTAAAGATAGGCGATTATAGCGCGTCAATCCATTAATCAGTTGTGTGATGCGGAGGTTATCCGATACATTCAGCAGTTGTTTGGCATTTTCTAGCCCAATCCGTATCGGGATTTGCACATTCCCAGAATCTATCTGCGCCCAATCCGATTCACTTTTGACTGTTTCGACCCGCATCTGTATGTCGCCGAGGACTTGCGTCTCACTCAATTCACGATTCGCAAAAAACTGAATCATTTGGTGACCTTGCAAGGGATAGTCTTGATTACCTAACTCAAGCTGTTGTATCCGTACCCGTGTTTCCCCAACCCGTGTTGCTATCCATTGTTCTGTATCTAGGTCAAAGCGCAAATCGAGTACTCGTGATGAAATATAAGGCAAGTAATGATGGGGAACGAAATACCGTAAATCAACATCAGGCATATATTGCCGACCGCTATCAGGTATGCCAACACTGAGTTGATGCCGACCGCGTGAATGCAATGATATATCGCCCGAAGCAGACTCGAAGCGTAAGATTTTATCACCCTCATGTAGTGGTGGGGGTAAATTAGCGATTGTCGGTTTACTCAGAAATATCAATAAACGGTCACCCGATTCGATATTCATATCACCAATATATTTATTGAGCTTAACAGGAATGGCAATTTCTAAAGTGTGTATATCAACATTGGGTTCAGTCTGTGATAAATAACGTGCCAATGCACCAATCTCAACATGAGACGCAAGGAATTGTGTATAGTGGCGCGCGTAGGGGACAATAGTCGTAGAAATCCGTCGGGTCATGAGCTTAATCAATAACTGATAAAATACAATTAATCATTATTGTACAAGATGGTTTCCAATGAAGATATATTTTTGCTAGATTTTGTGAATATATCTTAGATGATAATCTTGGAGTCTAGCACTTCTTAAGTTATCGTCATCTTGGCACATACAATAAACATTACGATAGGTTATAATCCTGTTGATTTGTATGAAAATTCAATAATTTGTATTTCCTGTATCGGAATAAGCGGTAAAATTGTTAGACTAGTGTTATAGTTGTAACAGACCGAAACTAACCAACGAAACGTATATGTTATTCATTCAACAGTTTTTCCAAAGTATTTTCCTGCGCTTCCGAATATTATTCGGTCCGTTAACTTCGTTTTATTACCGTTTACGCTCCTATATGAATCCGCGTCAAGCCATTAGTAATCAATTTAGTGGCGTAAGGAATACTTGGGAGGTTATCCGATTTCGTATTGCATCACTTCGTAATTCAATTCTCCCTGAAAGTTGGCAAAAAAAGCTCGGCTTCAGCAAGCCACAGCGACGAGGACAAGGTGGGGATGAAGAAGGGGATTTTGGGGAACTATCCGCCAGTAAGTCACGCCGATTAAGTGGTGGTCGCAAACTTAAACCACTTCAAAAACAAGCTCAGTTTTCTCAAATCCATTTGATAAATGAGCAAACAAAACAACGCAAAATCGCTCATATTGGGCAAAAGGTTGATCGCTCATGGACAGAGATGTTTGTTGAAGTGGATGAAGATCATTCAGTCCGCCTCTCGTATACCATCGTTGATGCAACCGTCTATGGGTCAAATGTCGCAATCACATATGAACGTGGTGATACTGACATAGTTGTTGATAGTAAGCCTCTGACACACGACATAAGCTTGCCTTTATATAATGGGTCAGTTATTCTTGTCGCAGGTGTTCCATATGTAGTAGATATGTTTGCCTATGAAGCCTTACCTGTTCAAACACGGGTCGACGCTGCTTGGGTGACCAATGTCGGTCCTGTGCGCGACGATAACCAAGATGCAATCGGTTTGTATCAACACGATAAAGCCTATATGTTCACAATTGCTGATGGGGTCGGCGGGGGATATGCTGGCGACATTGTTAGCGAATATGCGGTTAAATATCTGCTTAAGACCTTCCAAAAGAACATCAAGCATGATTTATCGTGGATTAAGATTCTTCGTAAAGCCTTCCAGCATACCAATGCCGAAGTACGAAAGTTTGTAGAACGCTCACCCTATCCAGCAGGCACAACCCTGACAACCCTTGTTATCCGTGAATGGACGGCTTATATTGCACATGTCGGTGATTCACGAGTTTATCATTTGCGCGGTACACAATTTACACAGCTAACAGAAGACCATCGCGAATCTCATCCCGTTGAGCGAACAACCAAATACGAACATATTCCTGATGAGTTCCTACCCTTACGTGATGTTTTGGTGAGGGCTATCGGTAAACGTGATGCAATTGATCCACAAATCATTACAATGGCTCTCCAACCGGGAGATAAGTTATTGATGATTACCGATGGTGTCACCCATCAAGTCAGTGATAATGAGATGTACAGCATCCTGATCACAGATAGTATTGATGATGCACCCGATAAGCTGGTCACTTTAGCGAATGAGCGTGAAAATACCGATAATGCCAGTGTTATCTTAATTGATGTGATGGAGCAGGCATTTGAAAAAGACATTTGGTCAGCAGTCAGTTCTGACCGTGTGTACATCGGTGGAAAAAATTGGAAGTTAGATTTATCTCGCCCAGCAGAAATGCATACCGATTATGTTGTACCCAATCAAGTCGGTTGTATGACAATCATTATGGCATTATTAACCTGTGCGGTTTTGTGGTGGGGCATCCCACAATTGGCAGGAAATCTAACACCAGAAACAATAGGAATCGTCAATTCAATTGAAGTTACCTCTGATGTTCAAGCCACACCGACATCAGTCACGATTATTGAACCCACCCGTATAACAGAAATATCGGCAACACCCATTCCTGTTATTGTTACAGGTGAAGCAACCTCTGTGCCAGCGACAGATGTTAATATTGATGCAACGGCAGAGATTCAACCGAGTGCGACAGCTACGGATATTCAAGTAACATCAACAGCATCACCGTCGCCCACACCTTTTATAACACGTACACCGTTCCCAACTATAGCACCAACTTTGGGATCAACATCAACACAAATCCCGCCAACCAGTACCCTACGGGCGTAATGATGACGGATTGTAGATATTTGCTTGTGATGGAGAAGATTTAGATGAAAAAACTGTGCCAACAATCCAAACGATTCATCGGGATATTAATTGTACTCTGTTGGTCATTTGCAGGCGTGATGGCACAAGATACCATCGACGTAGCCCAAACACCAAGTTTTCATCCCTATAATTGTCAATTTATTAAAGAGACAAATAGTGTTGAAATACAAGCGGTTTTGCAAGGGCGCGATGGATTACCAGTTGCTCGTGAACGCTATGTCCTAACGGTGACAGAGGCATCCAGTTTACAAGAAGTCCCTGCGACACAAGTCCTTGTTTCACAAGTACCTGAACGCCTCCCCCTACAAATTATATTTTTACTTGATGTAACGGATACCGTTCCAGTCGAGAATATTGTGAGCGCAATTAGTAGTGATTTGATGCCGCGCCTTTTACCTGCGGATGAGGTCGCACTTGTTACGTTTAGCCAAGATATATCACCACGTACGCAATTTTATACAGATAAGGGACGTTTGCTGAATGAACATCTTATCGACCTACTGCCGCTCGATGGTGATAACCAAGTTTATGATGGTTTATACCAGAGTATTCAAGATTTCCCACTGAGTGATGGGCGGCGACAAGTCATATTACTGGTAACAGACTCTGGGCGACGCAATGATGACCAAGTTAATATCCAAGAAATTATCAGCAGTGCAGACCGTGCAGACTTACAGATTTACACAATTGGTTATTACACACGCGATATTCCTGATATTCCTGATTTAATCGAGATTGCCACAGGAACAAGTGGTTATGCTTGGTTTTATACCGATTTACCAAATACACGCGCTTCTATTGAACGGGCAGTAGAAGGCTATTTAGAAGATTTTGTTGTCACATTGAATAGCGAAATTGTCATCAACATCAATATGCAGAATGTCTCGTCTAGCAGTAACGAATTTGTGACCTTCGATGTCCTCGTCGAAACCAATGATAACGATGTGATGCTAGATACAATTACTTGTCCCTTAGAGCGTCTGCAACATGCCGTTAACTTTGTTGATGATGTACAGCAAGCCACTGTAAACGGGGTACTCGATATTGGTGTTACTGTACAATCTGACCTAGCAGACAATGAAAACGTGGTTGTCTTCCGTGCCAATAATGATATTGTGCAGGATAATGATTCGACAGTCTATCGTTTTAATGCCAACGAGCTACAACCGGGTTTCTATAATATCGGCGCACAGCTACTCGACCTCAATGGCAATGTGTTAGCCACAACACCCTATACCATCCAACTTTATGCACAACAGACCATCGGCTTAACAACTGTCCCCGAAAACACAAGCAATATGGAAGGGGAGTTGACGCTGATTTTGACAACCAGTGCAGAATATCAATTATCACCAGCCGAGTTTTATCTAGCACCCGCAGGCGAACCTGATTCAGCCCGTACAATTAGCCCTCAGCCTGTTGCATTTAATGAGGGTGTAGCAACCTATACCATTACAGATATTCAGAGTTTAGTTTTGCGGTTATTCCCTGATAAACCTGCAGGGACAGTCTTTGCAATTTCGGCAGCAGTCCCAGGGGTATCACCAACAGACCCGATTCAAGCGACGGTTCGTGAACCAATCGCGATTTCAATTGATGCGCCACTTGTACCGACACCTGTCCCGTCAATCGTCCCACAAATTGACATCCCAGAAGAAACCCAACAGCAATTGAGTACCGCTATTCCAATTGGGATTGGTCTATTCTTGTTGCTCGTCAATTATTTGCTCTATCGTGCAGTCGGTCGGGCGCGGATTCGTCGTTGGATAGCATTCCCTGATGCTTATGAGCTATCTACCCAAGTGATGCGTTTAACAGTCCGTAGACAAGGCATTCAACAAGCCCATCCCTTAACAAAGAAAACGATTACGATTGGGCGTGGGTCAAATAACGACATCAATCTCGGTGATGACCCGAATATCTCAAGGCAACATGCTGTAATCGTCTGGCGCAAGCAAGGTTGGTACTTTACCAACCGGAAGCATCGTGTCAAATCGTCTGTCAATGGTAAGGCGAAAACAGGATATGTCTGGGTCAAGCTCGAACCGATAACCGAAATTGTGGTCGGTAATGCGCTATTGGTATTCCATTCCAATACACAAACGGATCTATCAGAGTTTATCAAAACAAACATTTAAAACTATTGTGGGCATGCAAATCGTGTGCCTATTTCGCATATATCTGTTTTTCCTATATTGGGGAATACGGTACAATATGAACATATTCATCGTAGTATGAAAGTACAAAATCTATGGATGCAGTAATTGGAAATTTATGGTGGATAATCCCAACAGCCTTGCTTCTATTGGCATTAATTCAAATGATTTATTGGGTATATCTCAATCGCAGTGTGCCATCTGAGCAACTCGAAAAAGTGAGTCGCGTCACATCACCACAGATGCCGACCTATCCTGACAATCTGGTAGACCGTCCGATTTCGGATACAAGTGGTGTTACGCGTGAGCCACAGCCAGAAACTTCTGCCTTAGGCGACGTTATTCCAAAGA
This sequence comes from uncultured Anaerolineaceae bacterium, assembly GCA_964352825.1. Classification (GTDB taxonomy): domain Bacteria; phylum Chloroflexota; class Anaerolineae; order Aggregatilineales; family Phototrophicaceae; genus UBA6055. Next base: position 25,147 of record CAYGTY010000055.1, on the reverse strand, counting down.
TGATTATGCTCAATCATCCCAAAGGACGCAAAGAAATCAAATTGCCAGATGTACCAAGTTATGGGATGGGACGCTTTTATAATAAAGAATATAACATTCTCATCGCATTAGATGAGCGAAGTATATCCCGTCGTCACGCAGTCCTGAGTCGTGATGCGAGTTCCAATCAATATTTCTTAACCGATACCAATAGCTCTTATGGAACGGCAATCAAACGAGGAGAAACCTTTTCTCCAATGACACCGGGGGAAGAAGAACGCATTTATCATAATGACATCGTTCAATTTGGTCGTTCTTTAACCGTACAATTTACTTTACCAGGTTCTACACGTCAGATGGTTACGGGTGGACGCTAAGGGGAGTGATTTGTGCAAAAAATTGTACAAGGTATTGATATAAAAGGATTTCGTCTGGTTGAGCAAATTGGCATTGGCTCAGCTGGTGAAGTGTGGCAGGGGACAGATGGAGAAACCACTGTTGCCATAAAATTCTTGAATACAACCTTACTTCAAGATAAAAAACGAGACATTCATCTCTATCACTTTCGCAATGAAGCCCTTGCCTTAAAACATGTCTCCGATTTGGTAAATATCCCCACACATATTCATCATGAGCTAAAAGTCGAGCGTCCATTTATTATAATGGAATATATTGAGAGTCCTTCTTTTGCGACTTTGATGGCAAGGGGAGAGATGATGTTTGTTCCCTTACCTCAACGCCTCAATGCCTTATATCAACTCGCACAAACCCTCAGTATCGTTCATCAACGGGGTATCATCCATCGTGACATTAAGCCGGGGAATATGCACGGCATGACCCACCCCTACTTACTTGATTTCAGCATCGGGATTCCGATTAAAGATTCAGAATCTGCTGACCGTCATGTAGGAACGCCCTTATACTTAACACCTGATTTGTTACCACCATCGGCACGAACTGATAATTACGCCTTTGCAGTTGTTACTTATGAACTCTTGTTTGGGCAACATCCCATCTTTGACTATCGTAACGTTCCTGAAAACACAGCAGATTTACGTAAGCAAGCGGGTCAATCGATACTCAATGAAACATGGTATCAACCCAAACAACTGTCAGTCAGCGACTTGCCACTGAACTTAAAAGGCGTAGATTTAGACCGCTTGACACAAATATTCCAAAACGCTTTTTTGCTAACCGATGACCGCTATACAGATACACTGGTATTCATAGATGATATTTTATCCATTGTTCAAGCTCAGGATAACATCCCGTATATCGATAATATTCCCTCACCGACAGAAGCAGTAAGCGGTGAGCAATTTAGTAATATTGAACATTTTACCGACCATTTGGTATCGGCATATACTGCAAGTACAGACTTACCTGACCTTGAAAATGGTGATATTAATGTTCGCCAATGGATTATGGGGTTAACAGTATTATTTGCGGTTTTATTTATTGTGATTCTTCTTCTGGTGACAGTACCATCTGGTTAGATTGTGTTGAATGCAGTTTTTTGATAAGATAAATTAATTCCGATAGTAAAATTTCACGGATGTTTAGCACAAAAAGGAAACAAAAATGGGACAACTAGTTGCAGCAACCGGTACAATGTCATGTTCTTTTGGAGTCGCTACTATTCCACTAATAGTGACTTTCCCAACTGTGACAGCAGATAAAAAACCTGCCGCCAATATCAATGATGCAATCCCTATCACCAACATTGCAACATTCGGAATGTGTTCGTCATTAGCAAATCCAGCCACAGCTTCGGCAACCACCGCTGCGAGTGGGGTGCTTACACCAACACCTTGTGTACCTGTAACAACAGCATGGGCACCAGGTTCTCCGACTGTCACACTGAGAAAAGCACCTGCATTGAATAATTCATCAAAATGTCCCTGCTCGTATTTGGGTGTTATTTCCATTTCTAGTGCTGGTACAACCAGTGTCACTGTTCCATAGCTAAAAACCTCCAGCAACATACAAGGAAGATTCTGCATGTAATCTTCCTTAAAACAAGAACTCAAATCAATTTATTACCACAATATGTTGATAGCTCAAAAATTATTCAAATCCACCAATGACTTGAATAGACTGGATAACAGCATCCAAATCATCTAATGCAGGGTGCCATTCATCAGACGCTAGCGTATTAAGGGATTCTGTTGCCTGCTGAATATAGGTGCTATAGGTATCACGCCAATTGGGAATGTCCTCAAAGACAGTCTCTTGACCCACAAGCATATCCGTCTGCACAGGATAACGAAATGATACGAGATACTGTTCATCAGTTGTGATGCCGACAAAGTTATAAAATACAGCATTATTATTTACAGGGAAAATATCTTGCCCATACATGGTAATAAAGGCAATACCTCGTCCATTGGTCATATCCACATAATGGGGCGCAACAACCAATAAACGCCGTGACGCAATCATGAAGGGGTCAGCAGGGAAGGTTAGCTCAGGAGCAGATTGACCGGGAGTAACATTTTCCAATATCAGTTCAGTAAATTCCGAGTCAGTATCAAATAATATGTTGAGGTCATCGATTGCATCTTGGGCGCGCTCTGCAAAGCCGTTTTCAAACTCAGCAATCGGTGCAACGACCAAGCGAGGCGCGCGATATAAGGGTACATCCTCAACTATTTCAATTTCACCTGTAACGCGAATTGGGAATAAACCACCCATCGTTTGTAGTTCATCTTCCACTTCCAAATTTACATCAGTGGCTAATTCATCCGGAATCATCAAACTGACATAGGCGTTCTCATAAATATTCCCAGTAATCGGCTGAACCCAATACTCATCAACTGTCGCTTCGACTGTCCAACCCATTAAATCACCAGCTTGCACTTGTATCCACACATAGTCCGCATCACAAACTGGCTCAGATAAAACCGTAAATTCACCACCACCGACAATTTTCCCGACTAACTCAGCCGATGTATCAGGATTGGCACGGACATTATTTGCATCACCTCGCAAAACGCGTCCATCTTCGCCAACAGCCACATGTGTGGGTTGTACACACGCATCTTGTGACATAACAGGGAATACTGTCAAAACAAGCAAACTTAGAATCAGGAATAAGCGTATCATCATATGAACCTTCTGCTAAATCTTATCGAGATATTGGAGATGTTCGGGTAAAGGGTCAAGCTCAACAGTTTCAGGTGTTTGGTTGATATATTGGTCATAAGTCGCTTGATAGCCACGCCAGCGCGCAATAGGGGCAAGTACAGCAAATAGTGTTTTTTGAATAGCAAGCGGTGGACTCATAAACTGCACAATATCCGCAAACTCAGTCGCAATCAGTGACATCTGCAGCGGATTAGGCATTCCTTTACTATCCGTTTTACCGTCCTGTGCTAAACCAAATAAAGTCGAAATCATCAATTCAAAGCGGTCTCCTGGCATAATCTCAACAATCACATGGGCTTCGGTATCGCCTGCATTCCACCAATCATGAACAACCCCTTTGGGAATATCCAACACATCTCCTCCTGATGCAACTCCCTCTTTACCATCCAACCGATAACCAATTTTGCCACTAACAACCGTAAAACGTTCATCTATTGAGGGATGAACATGCTCGCCAACAACAGCCCCATTCGGACGAACACGCAAATCCGACACAATTCGTTTATCAGGTGTGTCTTCTGTACCCAGCCGAACCGCACCAAATTCACCTGTTATAGGATTATTAAA
>CAYGTY010000055.1:0-21354 GCA_964352825.1 uncultured Anaerolineaceae bacterium | reverse complement strand
AATACAAAAGCATAATCACAATATTGCAATATACGACGCGCGTTCTGTTCGACAACAACGAGGGTCATGCCTTGTTCACGCAAGGTCTGCAATACGCTGAATACTTCACTAGCAATTACAGGGGCAAGACCTGCGCTGGGTTCATCCAATATCATAATCTGAGGACGCGTCAGCCAAGCAATTGCAATCGCTACCATCTGCCGTTCACCACCGCTCAATTGCCCAGCTTGCTGTCCAGCGCGTTTACCTAAGATAGGGAATAAATTATGAACTTCGTCTAACGCAGTTTGACGATCTGAGCGGGGCAGAGTGCGAACACCGAGTTGTAAATTTTCGCGGACAGACAAATCCGTAAAGACATTCTCACGCTGAGGTACATAAGCAATGCCGAGCTTAGAAATATTCTCAGTCCGAACCCCAATCAATTCTCTTCCAGCAAACTGAATCGAGCCTGAATGAATCGTAGTGATGCCCAGAATGGACTTCATGAGGGTACTTTTACCCGAGCCATTTGGACCGAGTACGGTTGTAAATTGTTTTTCGGCAAAGGTCAGGCTGATGTCGTGCAAGATTTCAAGTTTGCCATAACCAGCAGTCAGTGATTTTACTGTAATCATATTTCGACTTTCCAAAGTTTCAAGAAAATAATCTAATCGCCAAAGTAAACTTCACGTACCGTTGCATTGTCACCAATTTCATCAGCCGTACCCTCAGCGAGTAAATTACCCAGGTGCATCACATAAGCATAATCCACAAAGTCAAATAAGATTTCTAAGCGATGCTCAACAATCAAGAAGGTGATTCCGTATTCATCACGGAGTCGTTCGATTTGCCGAAAAATCTCATACGCAAGATTAGGCGCAACACCTGCTGTCGGTTCATCTAGCAATAGCAGTTTGGGTTCACCCATCAGCGCACGAGCAATTTCGAGTAACTTCATCTGCCCACCTGATAAATCAGACGCTAGTTTATCATGATGCGCTAGGAGTTGGACTTGTTCCAAAACATCGCGCGCACGTTGGGCATGTTGGTCTTCTTCGGCTTTCCAAAAACGATGAAAGGGTGCATAAAGCGGATTTTCCCCTTTTTGTCCTTTAACAGGCAACAACACATTATCCAATACACTCATCTGGAAGTAGAGTGAGGGGTCTTGATAGCCACGCGCAATCCCTTGTTGGAAAATTTTATTGGATGGAAAACCCGTAATATCGTCACCATCAAACAGAATATGTCCTGATGTCACCTCAGTCGTCCCAGCAATCATGTTAATGAGGGTACTTTTACCTGAGCCATTGGGACCAATTAAACCAATAATTTTACCCGCTGGTACATCAAAGGATACATCATCAACCGCGCGCAAACCGCCATAATCTTTACGAATATTTTTTAGTTGTAATAAGGTCATGATAACTATTTCTGGTGAGTCAATAATGGATAAAATGAAAAGGACGAGAACAAGCTCGCCCTAAATGAATCTATTCGTCTTCTTTTAACTCTAATGCCAATGAATTGATGCAATAGCGTAACCCTGTTTTATCGCGTGGTCCATCTTCAAAGACATGTCCTAAGTGTGATTCACAACGGCTACAAACTGCTTCAATACGTCGCATTCCATGGCTCACGTCTTCTTTGAGGACAACCGTGCCTTCATCGGCGACATCCCAAAATGAGGGCCAGCCACTACCTGAATTATATTTGGTATCTGATGAAAATAGTTCCTGACCACAGGCAGCACAAGCATAGACACCTTTGGCTTTGCTATCAACATATTTGCCTGTAAATGGGCGTTCTGTTGCTTGTTGACGTAGAACAGCATATTGCTCAGCAGTCAATTCTTCGCGCCACTCTGCATCGGACTTTTTAATTTTATCTGTCATTGTTTTACGACCTTTTCACTAAATTAAACACCCACATCATACAAGCCGAATGTGAATAAAGTCTTGCTAGAATATAATAATCATAACAGAAAGCCATCAAATAATCCCGATATTTCGATAGTGTTCTAATGTCTCATTATCTATATCTAAGAGTTCACGCAAAACAACATCCGTATGTTGCCCCAGAGCAGGGGGAGGATAGCGCACCGTCGCAGGGGTTGCCGATAAGTTCAGGGGTGAACCAACAAAATTGAGAATTTCGCCGTTGGATAAAGTTGTTTCTTGCACAAGACCGCGCTCAATAATATGGGGGTCAGTGAGTGCTTGAGCCACGCTGTTAATAGATCCTGCTGGAATACCTGCTGATAATAATTTCTCGACCCAATACTTAACAGGTTTGACTTTGAATAATTCACTCAGGATAGGAACAAGAATATCACGGTAAGCAACTCGCTCAGGATTGGTCATAAAACGGGGGTCCGTGGCTAAGTCGTCACGGTCAAGCAAGGTGCATAAGTGACGAAATTGACTATCATTCCCGACTGCTAAAACAAAATCACCATCACTAGCCGTAAAAGTTTGATAGGGAACGATATTAGGATGTAAATTGCCGAGGCGTGGGGGTGTTTGACCTGAGACTAAGAAGTTACTTGCAATATTGACCAACGCCGCAATCTGGCTGTCCAATAGAGAGACATCAATAACCTGTCCCTCACCTGTTTTTTCGGCATAGCGTATCGCAGATAAAATCGCATTTGAAGCAAACAAGCCTGTAATCACATCGCTGATGGCAACCCCCACTTTATGCGGTTCGCCGTCACTTGCCCCCGTAATCGACATTAAACCACTCATTGCTTGGACAACATAATCATACCCAGGACGATTGCTGTATTGTCCTGTCTGACCAAATCCTGTGATGCTACAGTACACCAACGCAGGGTTAATCATTTTGAGATCATCATAACCCAAGCCAAAGCTCGCCATTTGACCCAATTTAAAGTTTTCGATGACGACATCGGCAGATTTCACTAACTGGCGGACAATCTCTTGCCCACGTTCATGTTTGAGGTTTAGTGTGATACTACGTTTATTGCGATTAACACTGAGGAAGTAAGCACTTTGGCGTGATCCACCTTCACCTAGCCACGGCGGTCCCCAATGACGGGTATCATCACCGCGTAGAGGATGCTCAATTTTGATGACATCGGCACCCATATCACCCAATAACATCGTGCAGGTTGGTCCTGCGAGAACTCGTGTAAAATCAAGAATACGAATACCTGATAGGGCTTGATTGGGTGTTGGCATCACAACTCACTTTTTTGCTATATCGTCTTGATGTTAAGGTTAGCAAGTTGTTGACTAAATACAACATAGGACTTAGACATATCCACTGAATTATCAAATCGATGATAGAGATTTATTGTGTACGGCTGATATACTCATGCACAATCGTTAATTCTTCTAAACCATAATTGTTTGAATCCGATTGGAGTTGTGGACCAGAAATTTTCGAGGGCCATGCCCCCAAAAAATCCCATCGCGCGATAGGGTTTAATTCTTGGTCAAGCATAATAATTGAGCCGTTAGTGCGCGCTTCATCTACTTTGCCATCTTCGACCAGTTTACGCCATTTCCAAATATCAATACTGGCAGTAACCCCACGCTTGAGGGTTAAGTCCCCCCATTTTAGTCGCCCTGGGATTTTCTGTGTGATTTCATATGTTCCGTGGTCTACAACTTCATTTTCAGAGCCAAGTCCAGCAATCTCTGTAAAGTAACCTGTCGCTACACCTTCAAGATCAAGCATAAAGTGAAAGCCAATTAAGGGGTCAGTTTCGCGCGCCATCGGATTATCCTAATTAAGATCTGTCTTTATCGATTGAATCTATTTTATCGCAAAATTAATTTGTGACCATAACTTTTCCTATATATGTAAATTTCAATGGAGAATTGAGGATGTAGCAGTGGCGAAACTTGCCAAAATAGACGAAGATATAGATATAGTAAGTGATGAAATATGAAAACCTGAGTTTGAAAGAAATTTTATGTCAGACACACCATTACCAACAGGGAATTTTAATCGTCCCCCACGCATCCATTTACCAGCTATACCGCGTGAAGAGGTCAGCATACCACCACCACCAACATTACCCGAAAATCGTGGTCCAGGGTGGTTAATTAGCATTATTCCTGTTCTCGGTATCGGTGTGATGGGATTGTTCTATCTGACACGGGCTGGTGATGGTGGCAGTGCTTTATTTGCAATCCCCTTATTTGTACTGGCGATGTTTACGATTGGTGGCACAATATTAGCCTTTCGTTGGCGGCAGAAAGATACAAAACAACGGGCTGACAAACAGACAATTGATTATGTGCGTGTGCTTGACCGTAAACGCGCTCGATTGCAAGCTGCTCATAATGCTCAATATGCCATTCTGCGTAATAACTTCCCAGACCCACAAACCAACTTAAGCCGTGCCTTATCGCGTAATCCGAATTTATGGGAGCGTCGCCCTGATAACACCGATTTTCTCGCATTTCGATTGGGAATAGGGCGTATACCCTCAGTCGTACCGATTAGTCCACCCGACCCTGATGTGGATAGCCCTGAGTTGATTCGTGCTATCGACCTCGTTGATACTTATCGTTGGCTAGAAAACGCACCCGTATCGGCTAATTTAGTTGAAGATTTCTCGACAGGATTTGCTGGGCAACGTGATATTGCTGTAAATGTGGTGCGCTCTATCATCTGTCATCTGGCTATGACACATACACCGAATGATTTACAGATACATCTTGTCGCCCCCCAGTCAGCTTATGATGAGTGGCGATGGATGGAGTGGTTACCGCATACGAATCAAGGACAAGGCGGTAAAGGCGATTGGCTAGCCTTTGACAACAGTAGCATTCGCCGTCTTATGGGGTCACTTAGCCAAATCGTTGATGAACGCCTCAAACAACCTGATGCGATTCAAGCACCGCATTTACTGCTAATTGTTGATGACCCGCATCTGATTGATAATGAATCCGTCTATTCACGGATTTTACGTGACGGTGAGATGGTCAGTGCCTCCATTATTTGCATCGTAAATCATTTTGATAATATCCCTGGAGATTGTACAACCGTGGTTGATATTCAGGATGATGGACGGTTTCGGTGCTTGCGAACAGGTGAGGGTGCAATAACAGTCCAAGGTTATGAGGTTGATAGTTTAGCCTTAAGTGCCGCTGAACATATCGCACGGGCATTATCATCCGTCAATATGCGCGAGGTCGGTGGCAGTGGTCGTATACCGCGTTATGTCGATTTTCTTGAACTCTATGGGGTGAATCGCGTTGAAGAAGTGCGTGATGTGCTGTCCTTCCGCTGGAATCGCCCTGTTCATGAAGGGCATTTACCCTATCCCATACCGCTTGGACGTGAAAGCCTTGCGATGGATACCTATTTGCACCTTGATGAAGATCATCATGGACCGCATGGGGTTCTGGCAGGGACAACAGGTTCTGGTAAATCCGAATTATTACAGACTTTCGTCACAGCTCTTGCGATTGAACATGACCCACGCTTGGTCAACTTTCTATTGATTGACTTCAAAGGGGGCAGTTCTTTCCGTGTCTTTGAAGAATTACCACATACAGTCGGGATGGTGACCAATCTTGACGGAGTCTTGGTTGAACGAGCTTTAGAAGCACTCAAATCTGAAATCCAAAGTCGTCAACAATTCCTCAAAAAAACCAGTATGCGCGACATCGTTCAGTATCATCGTTTTTACTCACGCAGTACCCAAGAGATACAAAACCCAGCCTATCAACCCTTACCCCATTTATTTGTGATTGTGGATGAATTTGCCCAATTAGCAAAAGAGATGCCCAACTTTTTATCTGAGTTAGTCCGCATTGCGCAAGTCGGGCGGAGTTTGGGCTTGCATCTAATACTAGGAACACAAAGTCCGATGGATGTCATCACAGATGAGATGAACGCTAATTTGCAGTTCCGTATTTGCTTACGTGTACAAAATGCAGAATCCAGCCGTGCCATGTTACGCCGACCTGATGCCGCCTATTTGCCAGCAGGGTGGGCAGGGCGTGGTTATTTCCAAGTGGGTGAACGTGGTGTTTATAAGCAATTCCAAACCGCTTATGTTGGAGGCGACTATGGACAAGTTGACCACCTCAACGCACCTTTAGTGCTGGAGTTAATTACAGAACAGGGCGACACCATTAATTTATTGCCCACTATTGATGAAAATGAAGATAGTTTCCCTAATGATGAGCCTTTCACAACCGCTCATGCCATCACAAACACCATCATTGCGTATACAGATAAAAATCGTATTCCAAGCAGTCAGCCTTTATTATTACCTCCACTCACATCACAAATCACCCTAGCTGAACCCTTCACTTCTGCGGATATTGTCGGATGGAATGGACAAACTTGGCAACATGCAGGGCATGACCATAAAGGGAATCCGATTCCACTGGGTAGCGCGCCTGTCGGCATGATTGATGATGTCTATACACAAACACAATATCCACTCTGGGTACACCTCAATACATCGCAACAAAGCGATGGACGTAATGGTCATGTCTTAGTCATGGGTGGACCGGGGACAGGTAAAACAACGTTCTTACGTACCTTAGCCATAAGCCAAGCCTTACTGCATTCACCCGATAGGCTGCATATGTATTTCCTAAGTTTTACAGGCAGTGGCTTAAATGACCTCGGCATGTTACCCCATGCAGAAGAAGTTGTGCATGGTATCGAGACAGAACGTGTTCGACGCTTATTCGGGAGACTCTTATCTATCTTAAATGACCGTCAAGCAGGGATTAAAACATCCCATCTACCGACGATTATTTTATGCGTTGACCAATACGAACAACTCCGTGATACCTACTACGAACAACATATTCATGATTTTGAACGCTTAATCAATGAGGGACGTGCAGTCGGTATTTATGTTGTCATCACAGCCAATTCGATTACATCTATTCCCGATCGATTACGCAGTATGATTCAGCAACGGATTGCACTCCAACTCGGCAATCCAACTGATTATCTATTAGCTGTTGGCAATATCAATACACGGGATGATGAGCAATTACCAAAAGGGCGAGGTTGGATATACAATAGCCCACCACTCATTTGTCAAATTAGCTTACCTGTACGCAGTACAGTGGTCGATAATCAAGATATGTCACGAATGACCCTCGACATCTTACAGGAATTGAGACGGGCATCCCGTAGTGGTCCATCCGCTTTACGCGAGCTTCCGCCTAAAGTGCCATTAGACTCCTTACCCTTAGCTGACCCATCCGAAAAACTTGTCACCATTATCGGGCGTGTCGATGATGATGACCTAAGCCCATTTGCACTCGATTGGATGGAGCAAGGACCCCACTTCCTTGTTACAGGACCACCGGGAACAGGTAAAACAAACCTACTACAAGTTGCGGCATTATCATCAGCACAGCAACTATCACCTGAGAAATTACGCATTGTCTTAATCGACTTCACAGGGCGCAGTTTACGCTCACTTGAATCCCTCAAACACGTTGTGACACGCGTCACCGATATGATGGAACTCGAAACTCAACTCAACCGCCTCAACCGTGAGATGTCCACGCTCTATCAACGCTGGAATGATAAAGAAGTGATCGATGACATACCCCGAACACTGGTGATTATTGATGATTATGAAGTCGTCAGTGATGCACTCAGCAATAACTATGAGATGTTTATTCAATTACGTGACCATGTGAGACTACATAGTGAGCTTGGGTTACATTTTTGGGTAGCAGGCTATCTTGACCGTATCGGCGACCCTTTCATTAAACAACTATTACTCCGTCGGTCTGGTTTTGCACTCAGCATGAAAGATAGCTTACACAATCTCAATATCCGTACAACAGGGCTCAGCAACGATACCATGCCCTCAGGACGTGCATTCTATGCTGAACATAATACAATAACCGTCCTACAAACCGCCCAAGTTGATAATCCACAGGTATTGGTCAATCGGGTCAATCAGCAATTATGGCGCGACCATAGACAATCGGTATGGGGGCATATTGCAGTGGATGATTCGCAAGACATATCATCAGAGCCACCCATCGCAGTTGAAGAAAAAACAGAGTCAACCAATGATAGTGAACTCGATATTGATACCGATGGCTTGATTCAAGATTTACTCGGAGATTAGTATAGGAAATTGGCTTATGCAGACAGGTTATCAACAAGCACTCACTAGCGATAAATATACATTATCAACTGACCCAAAACGCCTCGGGTGGTTAATTCCATCAGACCCCAAACAATCGATAGAAGACCTGCAAGCACAGTTTGCAGAACAGGGGTATTTGTGGCTCAAGGGACTGCTGAATCGCGATAAAGTTTTAGATTTTCGTCAACGCTATTTTGAAGCGATGCAAGCGACAGGTTTATTACTAGCGGATAGTAAACCCCGTGATGGACTATATAGTGAGGGTCAGGTTAATCAGCAAGCAATTAATAAAGCGAAAGCTGAATTGGTGCGGTCATCTGCCTATGAATCATTTTGCTTGTCCGACGAGATTTGGCAATTTTATGAGCGTCTACTTGGGTCTGCCGTATATCTCCATAAACGCAAGCTCCTACGCCATGTCCCACCGCAAACGACAATTGCAACAGGCGCACATTATGATCTTGTCTATTTACGGGGTGGGACGGATAGTGTGTGTTCAAGCTGGATACCCCTAGGTGATATTCCTATTGAGATGGGTGGGTTGGTCTACCTCGAAAACTCACATCACATCGGGCGCGAGATGGAAGCTGAGTTTTCCCGAAAAAGTGCAATCTTACCCAGAGAAGAACAAATCAGCGCATATAATAAGTATATGGACAAATCAGGTTGGCTCACCAAAGACTTGCCATCATTAGCTGACCGAACAGATTCTTGTTGGTTGATGGCGAATTATGAAGCAGGCGATATGGTGATTCACGGTGCATATACGATTCATGCCTCAACCAATAATGTGGATACACAGGGACGTTTACGCCTTTCCACAGACATTCGCTATCAACGTCTCCGTGAAGAAATTGATGTGCGCTGGAATAATCATTGGTCACTCGATGATATGCTCTAAACAGTCTCGCATAGGCAAGTAAATTAGAATCTATCTATGAGTCATCACATTACAGGGTAGGCACATAAGGAAATCACAATATGCAACGATATTTCAAATATGAAGAGTTAGGTCACGGTTCAATGGGTGTGGTTTATCGGGCGAGTGACCGACTCGAACATGGCAGATGGGTCGCACTCAAACAACTGTATACAGATGGTGGGCGGATGGACATCGACACAACGCAGATTGATAACCGCAGGCTGGTGATGTCACAAGAATTTCGTATCCTTGCATCACTGCGTCACCCCCATATCATTAGTGTGCTAGATTATGGATTTTCTGGAGAAAATGGTGAACCTTACTTCACAATGGACTTATTAGAGAATCCCGAAAATATCGTACAAGCGACTGAAGATAGCACCTTTGAAGAAAAAATCCATTACTTTGTACAGTGTTTAGAAGGCTTAGCTTATCTTCATAAACATCGTGTCGTACATCGCGACCTCAAACCCGATAATATCTTATTACAAGACGGAAAAGTGAAAATATTAGATTTCGGATTAGCTTATGGTGATTTATTTAAATCTCAAGCAGGAATTGACAAAGATTATATAGCAGGAACGATGGCATATATTGCGCCTGAAATCTTACAAGAACAATCACCTGACCACCTAAGTGATTTATATGCACTCGGAATGATTATGGCAGAGGTGTTCCTGCGTCGGTATCCATATCTACATGGGAATAATATGGTTACCTTAATTACTTCGATCATTAACAAATATCCTAACCTCGAAGAAATTGATATTAACTTACAACCCATATTGATACGAATGTTGGATAAAGACCCACAAAACCGTTATCAAAGTGCCCAGAACATTATCATAGCTCTATCAGAAAGGTTTGACTTTGTTGATGCTAGTGAAAGTGTTCAAGTCCGTGAAAATGTTTTGCGTTCTGCACCATTTGTGGGTCGTGAATCAGAGTTTAAAGCACTCAGACGATCCTTACTCAGTCTCATCAATATTCGTGAGGCAATCGGCAGTTCATGGCTCATCGGTGGCGAAAGTGGTGTCGGCAAGTCCCGTTTATTAAATGAAATACGTGTGCAAGGTATGATACGGGGCATCCTCGTGTTGAACGGTCAGAGTACCTATGAAGGTGGCGCAGTGTTTGAAGTCTGGCGACAACCCCTACGTCACCTCTGCCTAGAAGTCGAACCAACTAATGATGAAGCAAGTATTCTGAAGTCAATTATTCCTGATTTAGAGAGCCTGCTCGGTCGTACAATAAATGATGCCCCACCAGCACTGAATCCCAAAATTGCGTTGGAGCGTTTATTAACCGCAATTGAAGCTTGGTTCAAACGCTGTAAAGTTCCCATTTTACTAATTTTAGAGGATATACATTGGGCAGTTGAGAATTTACTCATTCTCAAAAGATTGTTACCCCTCGTTAATGAAATGCCTCTGATGATTATATGCAGTTACCGTAATGAGGAAGCTCCAGAAATCCCACAAGAGTTACCCAATATGCAACTTATGGAACTTGAACCCTTGTCACGGCAAGCTATTATTGACTTGAGTACATCGCTGATGGATACATCTCAAGAGCAGACAAAAACACTGGTTGACCTCATGGAACGTGAGACCAAAGGGAACGCTCTATTTATTATCGAAATCTTGCGAGCATTGGCGGATACGGCAGGACGAATTGACCTTGTGGGTAAACAAGCCCTGCCAGAATCTATTGTTCAAGGCGGTCTGAAGCAGATTATCCAACAACGTTTATCAGCTATAAATGGCGAGTTACGTGCATTTTTACGGGTTGCAACATTAGTGGGGAGGCAATTAGATATACAATTGATGATACAGATGTTACCCGACTACGATGTTGAGCAGATGTTACAAGAGGCAACCGCGACTTTAATTATTGAAGTCAGCGAGAATCGTTATCGTTTTGTGCATGATAAATTTCGTGAAATCCTTGACAGCGAAATTGAGAATCGGGCAGATTGGCATCGTCGTATCGCGGAAGGAATCGAAGCCCTCTATCAGCAGGACAGAACACGCGCCCCAATCCTACTCTACCATTGGAAATTGGCGAATAACGAAGAAAAGATCGTCTATTATGCAGAGCTAGCTGGCGACCAATCAATGGAGAATGGCGCAAACTTGCAAGCTAAGAATTACTATTATGAGGCTTATAATTTATGCTCACAATTAGACGATACCTTAGAGAACAAAAGACGACAAGTTTATCTGGCAGTGAAATTATCAAAGGTAGCAGCATATCATCCCGAAGAGAGTTTAACGCGTATCATGCACCATGCAGTAGAAATCGCTGAGTCTTTAGATGATGAAGAATTATTGGCTCGTGCCTTAGGCAGTACAGGAGCATATTATTTTATGCTTGGTCAAACAGGTGCATCAATGGACTACTTCAAGCGAAGTATGGTCATTGCAGAGAATCTCAATTTAGAGGAGTTATTATTACTGCCCTATAATATCATTGGACGCAGTGTAGCACTTGTTGGGGATTTTGCGACATCCCGCAATTATCTGCGCGATGGTATCCGAATTGCAGAGAAGTTCAAAGACCTTGAGTTATTATCGGGATCACTCGCATTTTATGCACTCAGCCTAATGTTACAAGGTGCTTATTCAGAGTCCGTAGCGATCATCGATAGAAGTATCAAAGTGGCACAACAGGTTGGGCAAAGTCGTATGACAGGCACACTTGTTATCAACGGCTGTGGGTATATGTGGACTGGGCGATGGGACGATGCCTTAAAATTTTTTAATGAGGCAGAAGAGCTTGCCGAGAAAATCAATGACTTTCTACCACTATATTGGAGTCGGGGATTTTTAGGTTATATTCACTTACAGTTAGGCAATTACGAGCAAGCCGAACATTATTTAGATTTGGCAATTAGTATGATTCAAGACGGCAAAACCGTATTCCATCTGCCTTTGTTCAAAGCCTATCGTGCTGAATTAACTCTGTATCAAGACCAGCCGAATAATGCTATTACACAAGCAGAGGAAGCGTTACAATTTGGGCGTGATACACAGCAAGGTCTAGCCATTGGGGAAGCCCTATGCACTTTAGGTAAGATTTATTCACATCAGAATCAACTCGATGAAGCCAAATCTTATTATCAACAGAGTCGCGATAATCATATTGAAGGGGGTAGGTTGGTGCAAGAAGCCGTCACCCTCTATCATCTAGCACGTCACCATACTTATCATGGTGAAACAAAAAATGCACGAGTAATTGTTGATGAAGCGATTGAAAAATTCACCCAATATCAAATGCACTGGTATCTTGGACAAGCACGAAAATTGAGAGCATCACTAGATTAATATAGTTACGCCTCAAGAAATTTTATAGCATTACATATATGTATGTCTTCAGGCTCCTACGGACACAAGAGGAGTCTCAGAGAGATAGTCTGGATACCCTGACATTACAGGTTTTCCTTGCCAGACATCTCTCTCAAGTGGGCATCCAATTTGACATGAAGACATACATATTAATCGCCGAATTCGCGCTCCAAAAATGCAAGAGTTTGCAGCCAGGCCTCACCTGCCGCGCCTGATTTATCGTAGTTCTCTTCGTTCAGAAATGCGTGTCCCACACCCTCGTATATCTTGATTTCGTTTTCAATATTGAGCGTGTTCATCGCTGCTTCAAATTCGAGTACATCTTCCACGAAAATCTGTTGGTCTTCTTCACCAAATATCCCTAAGACACCATCGGATTCCGTGAGTGGACGAAGCGCGTCCAAATCGGTGACAACAGAACCATAATACATAATAGTCAGCGCTAAATCCTCTGATTTGCGCATTCCAAGCTGGAGGGATTCACCCCCGCCAAAACAAAAGCCCATCGATGCGAGTTTTTCGGTGTTCACATTGGGTAGACTTTGTAGGTAGGCAAACCCCGCATCCACATCCGCGAAAATCTGCTCTTGTGGGGTAGTTGTCCGCAGAATGATCGCGCGGGGGATTAGACTAGTCACTTCGCCGCGGTACGCATCCACCGCAAGCACTACATATCCCTCAGTCGCGAGCGCATCCGCTAGCGTCGTGATCCCCTCATTGAGTCCCCACCATTCGTGGATGAGTAGAATGCCTGGGTATGTCCCCTCTCCTTCCGGCTCCGCCAAGTAGCCGTTCAGCGTCACTCCGCCTACACCCGGATAGGTGATATTGGTGTGGTTGGTCACCTTGTCGCCGAAATTTGCATCTACGAGAACGATCCCCACCACAACCACGATGAGCAATCCTATCAGACCGAGTGCTCCGAGCAGAAACCGCTTAATCCATGTTACAATTGTTGATGTTTTCATCTTTTTTCCTTTTACGTAGCTACATAATATTATACGAGTGTTTGGTTAGGAGTATTTACTGATTCTATTTCACCCGTCAATTGACCTTGTTATCTAATGATATCAATTTTGGCTCTTCCATTGGATGAGTAAAAAATCGCCACCTGTTCAACCAGAAAGTCTAAGTCATCCATCAAAACCAAACAATCCCGACAAATCTGATCAGCCAGATATACGTCTTCAGACTCCTATAGACACAATAGGAGTCTCAGAGAGATAGTCTTGATACCCTGCCGTTACAGACTTTCTTTGCCAAATATCTCACTCAAGTGGGTGTCCAGTTTGATATGAAGACATCCATCAATATACCCCTAATAAATGGGGTGTCATTCTATCTGAAGCATGTTATTGTTATTCTATGAATCATATCGACAGACAGGATATATTATGGATTGGCTTAGTTTGTGACAAGTGATTGTAGATCTCAATAACAAAATCTGCTGTAATGGTTTGTCTTTTTCGAGTAAGGTTAATAAACAAAGTTACGGGAACTATTTATTTTTGAGGGGTAGATGATGAATACTAATCCGTCAGCGTTTCTACGTAGTGAAAATACTCGTTTGCAAGATGAGAACAAAGAGCTCAAGAAGGAGGTTCGCAGTCTGCGTGACTTCGTACAGATACTGGATGAATTGTATGGCAAGGGCGCAGAAATCAAAGGCGATGAAGAACTGCTGCCACTGTTGCACCACATCCTTAAGCAATCACTGGCGATTCTGGATGCACCAGACGGCTCACTAATGTTGCTGGATGCGGAGAAAAATGAACTGGCATTTGTGCTGGTCAATGGGGAAATCGCCGATGACCTTGTTGGCTATCGGATTCCTGCCGATCACGGCATTGCGGGATGGGTGGTGCAGAACGGAAAATCCGCACTTGTACCAGATGTGCGCCGTGATAACCGCTTTTCACATTTAATTGATGAAACGTTCAAGTTCCGTACTCAGTCGATTCTTGCCGCGCCTTTGATTGGCAGGGGGCGGGTACTCGGTGTGATTGAGGCGTTGAATCAGCCCGGCGATGATCCCTTCTCCGAACATGATTTGGCACTGATTAGTTTGCTGTGCCGGGTTGTAGGGGAACGACTGGCAGATATTGAAGACGAATCGACATCGTAACTATGCCTTATATCGTGTTTTGAAGCCCTTATGAGATGCAAATGTTACAAAATAAAATACTGTTGCACTTCATGACACAGTTGCTAACTATACGCGTGTTTGTTCTGATATTTTTTGCTTATTTCAACTGATTTTAGATCATCTCCTGTTGAATTAAAATTGATTTACTATGAGGCAAATTCGCATTTATTATACACTCGCCTTTAGCAACTGATAATGTTTTCTATCCTCCAACATCAAACAATTCAGCAACATTGGACATTCCCTGAACCACATGATCACCCCTTTTCGTCCTTTTGCTGTCCAATGACCTAATGCTACGACATTCTCATTTTTAACTTTGAATCAACTCACAACAAATTAATCTGTGACAAGAATAATTACAGTTATACACGGTTTGTGTTATTTCTATTTGTAGACTAATTGAGGATTATTCATGACAGAGCAAAAACGTTCTAATCTATCACGGCGCGATATATTAAAAGGTATGGGAGCAGGCGCACTCGGATTTGCCTTCTTCCAACAAGGTACAATCGCAACATCTGCCCAAGATGATATGATGGGATTGCCTCTTGCTGCGAAGTATTATGGCTTCACGATTGGCGAGTTTCAAGCAATGGTCATTGCAGATGGTAGTACATCACTCCCAGCACCGATTATGGGAGCAAACCAAGATCCAGCAGATGTCACCGCATTTATGGAAACCAAAAAACTCGTTGACAGCGAAGGCAATATCCCTAATATCTTTGACATTTTGGTTGTCAGCACAGATGATGATCTTATCTTATTTGATACAGGTTTAGGCGCAAGCGATCAATTGATTTCCACCCTTGGCGCAGTCGGCATCAGCCCAGAAGATGTCACCAAAGTGATGATTACACATTTCCATCCCGACCATGTTAACGGGTTATCAACTGAGGGTAGCTTAACCTTCCCGAATGCACAAGTATTCTTCCCACAGCCCGAATTTGACTTTATGGAAGCCACACCAGAAGATTCTCCTGCCTATGGTACAGTCGCAAACGCAATGGGTAAGCTCCAACCTGCGCTCGATGCCGATATGGTGACCTTCTATAATGATGGCGATTCTCCTGTCACTGGCATTACCGCAATGGCAGCACATGGTCATACCCCAGGGATGATGGCATTCATGATTGAGTCTGATGGTGAATCCTTGCTCAATATCGTAGACTCTGCGATTAACGTCTACACAGGTACACAAAACCCTGATTGGTATGTTCAATTTGATGCAATGCCTGATATGGCAGTTGAAAATCGTAAGAAGATGTTTGCGATGTCATCTGACAACAATGTTCGTTTATTTGGCTATCACTTCCCATTCCCAGGTATCGGTTATGCTGTACGCCAAGGGGATGCTGACGAATGGATATGGACACCGAGTTCATACTAGATAACTAACACCACAGGGGTAGACCGTTTAATCTACCCCCAACATTATCCTAGACACACTCTACAAATCCAGATACTTCATAATGTGCTTCAATATTGGGTAACAAATATTCGTCAAAAGCATTATCCAAATCATACTGTGGTTGCCATCCCCAATCCTTACGCGCTTGACTATCATCAAGACCATATACCCAAGAATCGACAATCGCCTGACGAGCTGGGTGAGGATGATAGTTAATGTGAACAGTGGGGTAGGTTTGTTGCAGACGGAGGGCGAAATCACGGGCGGAGAGGCTGAAGCTGGTTACGTTATAAGTTCGCCGAGTCAGGTGATGTGAAGGTACATTTGCCAATTGAATCAAGGCTTGTACAGCATCAGGCATCATCATAAATGGAATCGTGGTATCCTCGCGTACAAAACAAGTATAGTCATCACCGCGCACCGCTGAATGAATCATCTCTGGTGCATAATCGCTTGTCCCACCTGATGGCAAAGTGAATGCACTAATAATCCCAGGGAAACGCACACAACGGAAGTCAATCGTATTGGGTGTTGGAATCGTCGCAAGTTGTTGATAATGATGGGTGTAGTAATCTCCCAATTGTTCACAATAAAGTTTATTGACTCCATACATGGTTGTCGGATGCAAAAACTCATCTTCACTGACATTCGGGTTGGCTTCTTTTGTCGCTAAATCAGGCAAGCCATAAACAGCAATCGAACTTGGATAGATGAACTTTACAGTGTCCATTTCGCGGTTCGCCATCTGTAATAAATTGATTGTTCCTTGAACATTCACTTGATGGGCAAGTTCGGGGAATTTTTCTGAGGTCGTAGACAGTAATGCTGCTAGATGATAAATGGTATCAACATGATAACGTGCTTGCAGACTATCTAATAAGTCGGTGTCAAGAATATCACCAGCAATCGATTCTGTCACGAATGGCATCAATTCATCATCAAGGGGTTTGAGGTCGAGTGCGACAATAGCAGGGGAGGCAGGCTGTTCAGCAAGATAACGAATCAGCCCGTGTCCAATTTCACCATTTGCGCCTGTAATCAGAGTTATTATTTTGCGTTCCATTGTCTGCTCCTCTATATCAAACTCAAACGTTTACCAACGGTCTCAAAAATACTGAGTGCTTCTTCGAGGTCGGCATTTGAATGCACAGCCGAGTTCATCACACGGATGCGAGCTTTGCCTTGTGGTACAGTTGGGTAACCAATCGCCATTGCAAACACACCCTCATTAAATAGTTGCTTGCTAAATTCTTGAGCAACCTCAGATTCGCCTAACATCACAGGAACAATCGGTGTTGCAGAGTCGCCTGTATCAAAACCTAATTTCGCCAACTCAGTCTGGAACAGTTTGCCGTTTGCCCATAATTTTTGTACAAGCTCATCACTATTTTCGAGAATATCAACAGCTTCTAAACATGCCGCCACATCAGGAACAGTCATCGCACTACTGAATAAAAATGGTCGCCCACGTTGTTTAATCCAGTCGATAATCTCTTGCCGTCCTGCCACAATACCGCCAACAACACCAAAAGCCTTACTCATCGTACCCACTTCAATATCGACCTGACCGTGTAAATCAAAATGGTCAACAATCCCACGCCCACCTGTACCGAGAACACCTTCGCCATGTGCATCATCAACCATTAACAGAATGCCATGTTCTTGGGCGACTTCAACCAATGCAGGCAATGGGGCGATGTCACCATCCATACTAAATACACCGTCTGTCACAATCAGGCGGTTGTTATAATCTGTTGTTTCTGCAATGATCCGTTGCAAGTCAGCAACATCGTTATGACGATAACGAACCACTCTTGCGCGACTTAAACGGCAAGCATCAATAATACTAGCGTGATTTAATGCATCGCTGAAAATTACATCGTCTTTACCAACGACTGAGGGGATCGTGGCTAAGTTTGCAGTAAAACCGCTTTGCAAGGTCACAACTGCTTCCGCTTTTTTGAAGTGAGCGAGGCGTTGTTCAAGTTTTTCATGGAGGGACATGGTTCCAGCAATTGTACGAACAGCCCCTGGACCAATACCATATTTATCAATTGCGTCTTTGGCAGCTTGTTTAAGACGGGGATGATTGGCTAAACCCAGATAATTATTCGCGCAGAGGTTAATCAATCTACGGCCATCAATGACAACATGTGCATCCATCGGGCTATCAATCACACGAATATTATTAAATAAGTCTTTTTCTTTTAACTCATCAATCTGGTCTGCTAAATATTGTGTATTATTTGCTACCATCCCACATCACCACCTATAGATAATTCATCTGACTATATAAGATAATTATAATAAATCATTTGCTAAAAATTAAATTTGCAAATATTACAGCTCAAAATTATATATTTTAGGTATGATATGTTTTAGCTTAAATGTTTAAGTGAGGTATTCAATAATAAATCATAAGACTGTGCATAATTTCACATATGATTTAGATGAGAGGGCGTATCACACGCGCCAGCAGAGATTTAAATATTTTCGTAATAATTAATCGCTAAGCTCTTGAACATGTTGCAATGATACAAGTCAATTAACATGATTATGTCCAAGTCTTAAATTTAATGGAGAAAAACTTGTCAAGAATAATCAACTGGATTCGCAGTCGCCCAAAAACTATCGGAGCAATCATATTTTGGGGCATTGCTTTAATAATAATCCGTCAATATATGCAAGTTAATGGTTTGACTTTTTGGGAATTGACCAACCAACTTGCATCAATTTTAACTGATACATGGTATGGACCTTTGCTTTATATCGTTGTTTATATTCTACGTCCACTCATCCTTTTCCCAGCATCATTTTTAACATTACTCGGTGGCAGTGTATTTGGGCTTTTCCCTGGGGCTTTGATTGTACTCATCGGTGGAACATTATCATCGATTATCCCTTATTTTGCAGGTAGAGGGTTGAGCAGTCAGGAAGAAAATACAGCAAATGAAGAAGGGCGACTCAAACGCTTTATCATTATGTTGAAAGATAACGCCTTCCAAGCTGTACTCATTATGCGTCTATTATATTTGCCGTATGATGCCGTCAGTATCCTAGCTGGTAGCCTCAAAATCAACTTTGCCACCTTTCTACTCGCAACTGCCATCGGCAATATCGGCGGAACACTAGCTTATGTCGGAATTGGGGCATCAGTACAAGGTGATATTTCTACAGGAGACATTTCCTTTGACCCCAATACATTACTTTTCTCAGCAGTCGTTTTGGTCATCGGCTTAGCTGTATCACGCCTCCTTAATCGACTGAATCTCGGACAACCAACCCAAGAGGACAACATATAATGAACGACATTTATGATTTAATCGTTATCGGTGCAGGCTCAGCAGGGTTGACCGCCGCCGCCTTTAATGGAGAATTAGGGCGAAAAGTTGCTATCATTGAGCGCGAACATATTGGTGGGGACTGCACATGGACGGGGTGTATGCCCAGTAAAGCACTTTTGCATGTAGCCAAGGTAGCACATAGTGTCCGCACAAGCTCAGAATTTGGGATTACAGCCTCAGAACCACAAGTGGATATGAAGCAAGTCCACGATTACGTACAAAGTGTGGTACAAGCTGTCTATGTTCATGAGACTCCCGAAAAAGTAAATGAACGGGGTATTGAAGTCATCCTTGGTGATGCCAAATTCATTAATGAGACCACAATTCAAGTTGGTGAGCGAAGAGTCCAGTCTAAAAAGTTCGTCATTGCAACAGGTGGGCGACCTGCTATTCCCCCTATCACAGGGTTAGACAGCGTTGACTTTCATACCAATCGCACCTTCTTTAATAATGACAAATTACCTGAACACCTCTTAATCATGGGAGCAGGTCCTATCGGTATGGAAATGGGGCAGGCGTATCGTCGATTAGGGGCGCAAGTCACGATTATTGGTGAGTATGTGATGCAAAATGATGAGCCTGAAGCTGTTGAGGTCATTCAGCAAGTATTCACAGATGAAGGCATCAATGTTATCCAATCACTTGTAACAGAGGTCGAAAACAGAGATAATAATATTCACCTTAAATTAAAAAATGGTGATATTGTCCAAGGTGACATGTTGTTGGTAGCGGTTGGGCGTGTGCCTAATGTAGATTTGGATTTGGAAAAAGCCAATGTCGAATTTACGAAACGGGGCATTCCTGTTAATGATAAGCTACAAACCAACATCCCCCATATTTATGCCATTGGTGATGTAACTACAGGTGCAAAATTCACACACTATGCAGGCTTTCAGGGTTCTATTGTCGGGCGGAATGTCCTATTACCCATTGGTAAAGCAAACGGAATCCCAGAACATATTCCTTGGGTTACATTCACAGACCCCGAAGTTGCACATATTGGTCTGACTGAAGCGCAAGCCCGTGAACAATATGGTGATTCTGCCAAAACATATATGTATCACTTAGCAGAAGGTGACCGTTCTATTGCTGAACATGATATAGAAGGTTTCATCAAATTTGTCTATCGTGGAAGCGCAGATTTATTGGGTGTGACGATTGTCGGTGACCGAGCAGGCGAGATGCTTCTGGAATATCAATTGATTGTCGAAGGAAAAATCTCTGCCCGTGAGCTTGTGGGGGTCATCCATGCCTATCCTACTTATTCTGATGTCGCAAAAAAAGCCTTATCTAAACTAATGATTCATGAATTGATGTCAGGTTCTGTTGGTAATATAGCAAAGAAAGTGGTCAAAATACTGCCATGATGGATAAAACTCTGCGACAAGTAAAAGATAATACTGTTGAACCTTTTGTTAAGAGGTTAGGGGGTGGTTTTCATCCAACAATACTGACACTAGTAGGAACAGTCTTCGCAATTCTTGCCGCAGTATCCGCCTTTCTTGGTTTGTATAATGTCGGGCTATTGTTCTGGTTATTAAATCGCCTAATGGACGGATTAGATGGAGCATATGCTCGCATTTGGAACAAAAAATCTGACTTAGGCGGTTATCTCGATACATTGAGTGACTTCCTCGCTTACACGATTATTCCCTTCGGATTTGTTCTCCATAACCCAAGCATTGAAGGCTTAATCATTGTCGCGTTTTTGTTTGGTACATTTTATGTCAACGCAGCCGCGTTTATGTATTTGGCGGCAATCTTGGAAAGAAGCTCAACAACAAATAGTCAGTTAACATCTTTAGCCATGCCGAGGGGAATCGTCGAAGGCGGTGAGGCAATTCTATTCTTCTGTGCATTTTTCTTATTGCCAAACTTTGTTTTAGTGCTTTTCACACTATTGGGCTGTCTCGTCATTGCAACCACAGTCCAGCATATCCTCTGGGCAATCCGTAATCTCGATTAGAGCAATATACAACTCAGATATGACAGGTGTAATGCAGGCAAAGAAAACTCAAGTTGTGAAGGCTTAGGCAGTGAGACCAAAGATCGCGGAGAAGAACTGATTTTGTGCTTGTAT
>CAYGTY010000054.1:0-31486 GCA_964352825.1 uncultured Anaerolineaceae bacterium | reverse complement strand
ACCGTGATATTGTGGCAGAGGCTCTCGAAGCGATTGGTTTACCCTCGTCATAACCGTTTATAGGGCAAAATGTCTGTTAATCTTATTATAAAAAAGTAGCTGACAACATATGGGTTGTCAACTACTCTTAGATTGAAGAAACCTGTGAATGGCTTGCTAGATCGTTCCTACTATTCAGCACATCGCTCAAATGCAGGGAGATGATTAAGCTCAGAGGCATCCCGTAAATTTGTAACTACTTGCACCATATCAGGGTAATCAGCGAGTGTCACAAGCATCTCATCATATAGACCGAAGTTAGCGATTTCGGCTTCAGCAGCAGCACTACAAGCTGACTGGACACTGTCAAATGAAATACTATCATCTAGGGCTGGCATCTCAGGAATATCTACACCATAGCGTTCAAACAGGAATTCCCATGCGCTGATATGTTTTGCTTCCGCACTCTGGATATTTACGAAAGGACGAATCTCCCCGAATTGGTCTATGACAGCCTGATAGATGTTATAAGCATTATATTCATCCATAATGCCGTCTGTCATCGCAACGAGCACCTCATCTGATAATTCTCCGACAGTCGCATCGGGTAACTCTGCAAATTGAAGGCAGTCTCCATTATTCATTTGTTGATTTTGACGATTACCGCGTTGACCTGCTTGTCTATTTGCATTTTGGTTGTTTACAGACGCTGATTGTGAACGGTTTGGATTACGATTTTGCCCTTGTTGTGCATTAACGATAAGAGGAATCGCAACCAAGGTTAGAGCTAAACTTATAGCAAGTACGAGTGTTCTTTTCTGCATGATTATGTCCTCCAGGACTCAATTGATTGAATTACCAATAGTGTCTCTCTGGAGAATAAGTAAGTTATACAGAAAGTGTAACCAAAGTGTAAACTGGGCTTGAATAGAACAGATGTCATATCGTATATATGACAAATGACATACCCTTAATCAAACTGTATTAAAGGTGTTTCATCGATGCAGTCGCTATTCGGTTCATCATAGGGCGCATCAATAAACTGCAAGGCTATCTCTACTGCACATAATTCCGAGCGCAATACACCATGTCCGACATGCGGGAACACGTAATTATATGAATTTTCCAAACTCGCATCCACAAGGCTTGCATACGCAGGCGGTGTGATTGGGTCAAAGTTACCTGATAGAAGCAAGGTCGGTACATCACTGATAACAGGGATATTGGCAATCACATCGCGAGCTTCGGTCTGCCACGTGCCACAAAGACGCTCTATTGTTGTAATGCCTTCCACTAAATACTTTATATACCCCATTAAGTGAGGGTATACATCAATAATTTCGGTGTAATCGCGATTATCAGAGGAAATAAACTCTTCCTGACATTGCACCGTATAGTGCATACCTAAGCTCAAGCCCGTGAGTGATGATTCATATAATGTACCGACCCGCACAACATCTTGTATACGCCCCTCTTCAAGGTCATAAATTAAGCTAGGAATCGACTCGATAGAATTCACAGCATATAACCAGCTAAATATCCAATCATATAATCGATAGCCACTCACTTCGATTTCTAAGGTCTGGTAACGAGGGGGTGTAAAGGTCGTGACAAGTGGGGATACATTAAGCTCATCATATAAATTATAGAATACGGTGTCCAAGTTCGGGTAATTCTCATTACATTGGGCATCCATCGCACAGGCTTCAAACAAAACATTCAAAGCGCGTTCACCACTGTAATAGGCATCCATATATAAATCGACTTCAAGCGGATAAACTGAGTCTAAAATAACACTACGAAGGTACTGTGGATAATCACGCATCATCGTTAATGCCAAGCGCGACCCATAAGACACCCCGACCAAGTTCCACTGCTCATAGCCTAATGCTTGCAATACATTCACAATATCACGGGCGTTGTTCTGGCTATGGAAGGTGTCGAGTTGAATATCTGTGTTACTGAGACGTGTATGACACTCTGTCAATACATCTAATACGGTCTCGGCATGAGTATCCCATGTACTTTGTAAAATATCAGCAAGGCGGAATACTGCTTCACGACAATATAGAGAGGGAGTCGATAGCCCTGTACCGCGTTGGTCAATCACGATAATATCGCGGTCTTGAGCAAATGGACGTAGATACGCACGGAAAGAACTATTTAATAATTGCGAGCCACTGCTTCCCGGTCCACCCACCAAATAAACAAGCGGGTCGGGTTTGGGTGTCTGGCTATTGCTTTTGACTTGAGCATAATAGAGTTGAATCTGACCATTTTCAGGCGCATCATAATCTTGGGGTAATGTGATATACCCACAGAGGGTCAAAAACCCATAAGGTTCTTCCAAACATGTCGCCGATTCAACTGTTTCTTGGGCAGAGGAGATACCAACACAGCATAGAATAGAAATGCAATACATCAATCGTCTAAACATCAGATACCCTCAAATACTTTTATCTATGTAACCACAAATTGGCTACAAAGCAAAGACATTCTGATTAACATTCATAGATAATTCATGAATCGCATAATCGCTCATAGAATAATAGGGCAATACACAAACAGAAAATCACCACTATAATAAGAGATAGTGATATTGATGATAAGCTCATAAGGTCATTTCTATGAATCATGACAATCAAGATCGTCTAAAACTTGAGGGAAAACAAGCCTTTGATAGTGCGCGCCTTCAAGCCTTTTTAACCGACTTAAAACGTCATCTGCTCAATCAACCTACAGATCAATTGTGGAACTTCGACGATGTGAAATCGCGCTTACGTTTACAAAACCCACTCTATCGCGGATTGCAAGACATCCCGATAGACCGCATTGTGGGGAGCGTCGGGCGGTATCATGATTTCACGCGCGAGTTCATGCCTCGTCATTTTGATATGCAAGACCGCTGGAGCAGAGTTTATGCTCAGATGCACAGTATGGAAGGTGTACCACCGATTGATGTGTATAAAGTGGGTGATGTGTATTTTGTGCGTGATGGCAATCATCGGGTTTCGATTGCTCGGCGATTAGGTTATGAGAGCATTCAAGCGCATGTGACGGAACTGGATACACCGATTGAGCTTGAACCTGATATGACAGAGGATATGTGGGAAACAGCAGAAGCCTATAGTGAGTTTTTACAACGAACACGCCTTCATATCAATCGCCCTGGGAAGAAAAATCTCATCCGCCTGAGTGAGCCCTCACTTTATCACGGTCTGCTGGAGCATATTGAATTGGCACAACAGGTTTTGATCATAGAAGGTAAAAATGCCACACTCGAGGATGCTGCAATACATTGGTATGAGACAGTCTATCTACCGATTATTCGGATTATACGAGAATATGATATTTTGCACTATTTCCCAGACCGTACCGAAGCCGATTTGTATTTGTGGCTTGTCAATAATTTGTATCACATCCGCCAAGGGTATGCACAGGGCAATGATATTACAGCGCATGATTTTAGTGAAGCGATGTTGGACTTTTTACGGAAACACAAAATTCCGATTCCTGATGAGGTTGAACCACTTGATGAAGATGTATCATTTATTGATAAACCTGATGATGACTAGTGGTTTAGGATTCCAGCAAAGCACGCTGAGGATAAACTAAACGGTCAGACGGCGCATCATTTTTGAGTGCGCGCTTGTTCGCCATCTCAAAATCTTCATGTAAATCACGAACCTTTGTCGTTTGTATGCTAGAGGGTTGTAATGTGAAGGTGACGATAGTCAACGCTTGTTCTCCAATCGACACAACCAGCCAATTTCCATTCCCAATTGATTTCCGTGCCAGCCCTGTGCGTTGTGTTTTCATTGCAAAGACGACGCGTAGCATTTGATGGATCTGTTGTGCTGTTTTACGACTGAGCTTACCCGATGATAAGAGTGGGATTGTGTTACCACGTTTAAATACAGCGTAGTGGAGCGGTTTTGCCTGAAATTGTGAGCGTAGATGCCCTGTATATCCTTGTTTAACAACTGATCGCCATGCGTCTGAATTGGGGTTACGCTCTAACATCAATTCAATAATGTCACGTTTTTCGGAGTAATGTTGATAGACAGCATTAAATTGTGATGCGTTAATATCACCATTTGAGTATTCTGTTACAACTCCCTGCATCTTCTCCCGAATAGTTTGAAGTGCGCTGTTTGGGTTTGTTGCATTATTATTTTGTGTTTCATTCCCCATTTGAGGTTCCACCACATCATCCTCTAATAAATATGAGGCTATCTTTTTTGTCATCTTGTTTTAGGATAACACAAAACAAATGACTTGATGCACAATTATATCTAAAAGATAGAATACTGTAACAGAATTATAACAAGATGGAACAACAAGCAAGCAATTTTGGACTTACATTTACGGCTGAACATATTCAATCCGCACAAACGCAACGTGATGCAGATCACATTGGTGATGCCTTCCAGCTATTGGATGATACATCTCATGATAATGTGTTACAGTCTGCCTATCTGATGGCTTTGCGCTATTGTTTTATGAATGATACACAGAGTAGAGAACATGCAATTGAAGAGCTTGGCTCATTAAACCTGCCCCAGCTATCAGCTAATTATCGGCAGTCGCTACATAATACCCTCGCGGCGGTACAGATTATCGCAATGTTAGGCGACCATCCAGCCTTCTCAAATCATCAACCGCAATGGATAACAGCTCTGAGTGAACAGGTTGACTATCTGAATCAGCCACATGACAAACATGATTTACTCGATGTATTATGGTTGGGTGCATTAAATATCGGTGCGGGTATTGTATTTGAAAATGAAACATGGTTCGCACAAGGGGAAGCTACTTATAAACAAGCTATAACCGACCATATCCACCCTGAAGGGTATTTAAAAGGCATCGTTGATGATGAGGTTGTCATAGAAACTTATGCAAAGCAGGTCTCTGGTACTTCAGCCTTGGTCATGATGGCAGAGATGGCAGAACACGTAGGTGTCGATTTGTGGTCATATGATAATCGTGGCATCACACCGATTACAGCAACCACCTATATCCTCTATTATTATTACTACCCTGAAAAGTGGAAATGGGAAGCCGACCTCACCCCAGAAATCGTTGAAGCGGTCATTAAGACAGATGGTGCATTTATCGAGATTGTTAATCGGCGCAGTAAATTACGTGTCATTGAAACCCTCTTTGATTTTCAACGTCCGCTATTTTGCTATTATGCAGGTGGACTCACGACTTTAACCCATGGTACAAAACCAAAACCCAAGAAAAAGGGGTGGCGGTTGTTCGGGGCTTAAGTAAGTCAGATTATGTAGAAAACGTGAGTTTGGTTTAACCGAGCTATTTGTAGTGATAACAATAAAAAGCCTCTAGTATTTAGCCTCTAGCGGGATTCTTTTTTACTAAAAGCTAGTGGTGAGTGGCTCAACAGGGTCATTCGATTGTTAAGATGAGGAAAGTTTGATTATCAATCTTTACCCAAAACTGAGGTTAGAAAGATAGGAGACGATATATTTATCCTCTCCTACCATTCGACCTTACACATTATAAATTTCGTCATCGTCCTCATTTTTGCGTTTGAGGTTGTCGCTATAATTGTCGACGCGTGGGCGATAACGTCCACCAAATAACATGAATAATCCGCCAGCAATCAAGATAAGCGGGAAGATACTCCAGAATGACCCAGCGATGCCACCGATTAGCCCCGGTAAGCCGAAGACCACACCAATCCCAATCATCCAAAATGCACCTGTTGCACTACTGAGGGGTTCACCTTCTGCCATTGTCCGTGCCATGATGGATGCAGCAACCACAAACATAATCCCCGGCCACCACCAACCCGTTAAAAAGAGCATCCCCAAACCGACGAGAAAGACACCTCCACTGATTTGTGATGCGTTTTCGTGTTTATCCATTTTATCAATCTCCCATTTATGTTTACTTTGTACTTCTAATACGTAACATATGGAAAAAGGTTTTAGCTTTAATAGCTAATCAGTTGTTCAGGTGGTCAGATTATCAGGAAAAACAAAAAAATATGATGTTCAAGTCGTTTATCACCAAGCTGAAATGCTGATAACTGATAGGCTAGACGTACACTTGTTATTCATTTAATCGTTTTCTTGCCAACTAGCAATTGGAGTGATTTTACACTTGGGACACATTCAACTCGGTAGCGAGATGTTGAATGTCATCCCAGACACTTTCGGGAATCGGGATGCCTGATTGTATACGCTTTTGATAGGAACGGCTTTCAGGTTCACCGGGGAGTAGGACTTCATCAAATCCTTTAGCTGGGGCGACTGCTTTAACCCGTTGCTTTAGCTCAGTAACATAGTGGTGAAAGTGCGATTCACCCGCAAAGGCTTCAAGTGAGAGAGCCATCAATAGGGTGGGATTACCAAAGTGAAAATCAGGGGATGAAATCGGTTGATGCCCAGCCAGTAAAGTCGGAACAATTTCCATCATCATCGCCAAACCAGAGCCTTTATGCAAACCCATTGGCAATAACATCGCGCCATCATCGAGGATAGTTGCATCGGTGCTTGGGTTGCCGTCTTTATCGAGTAACATGCCGACAGGAACAGGTTCGCCTTTGGCTTGTGCGAGTACAACTTTGCCATGTGCGACACCAGCCGTTGCGAAGTCTAATAAGAGGGTTTCGCCATCACCAGTCGGGACAGCAAATGACATCGGGTTTGTGCCAAAGGTGCGCTCACGTCCGCCATAGGGAGTGACCCAGCCCTTATACATACTGCCACCTGTAAAACCAATTCCGACTAAGCCCTTATCAGCTATCATCTGGGTATATTCACCCAAGCGTCCGATATGCGTCACCTCAGCAATAGACACCGCACTGATGCCATGTGTAACAGCCATCTCACGGACTAATTCCGCACCATAACGCGCACCCACTTGACCAAAGCCATAGTCGCCTGTGACGGTCGCGGTTGCGCCAAATTGTTTGCGGGTTACAGCACGGGCGGTGGGTTTAATCATGCCCTCGCGTATCATATTGACATATTGTTTGACACGGATAACACCGTGCGAATCATGACCCAATAGATTTGTTTTGACTAAGGATTGCGCGACAATTTCGGCAATATCCTCAGGTGTTCCCATTGCAACAAAAATCGCTTGGGTCAGATGTGTTAGTTTCTCGGATTCTACAAAAATAGGCATAATGGTCTCTTTGGGTTTATGGTTACCCCACCATTATACCGACTGTCTTAGACCAGTTCAAAGAATTTGAGTTTGAAGCTCCCAACGCCACCGTTGTAATCAATCACGATTTGCTTGTCGGCTGTGGCAAAGTCAGGGGTTTCCCATACACCATCAATCCCTACGAAGCTCCCGCGACCACTGACACGGTTAAAGACTTTTGGAACACTGATGTCACCTAAGCCTGCATGAGCATTAACGCGAATCGCTGTATTGGGGTCAATGCTGATTTGGACTTCACCGACACCGCCGTTAATATCAAGATTACCTGTTGTGCCTGCTGGAACAACCACTTGGGTTTCACCGACACCGCCATTGATGCTGGCATTAATCGCTCCAGCTTGAATCGGTAAGGTCACGACCATTTTGCCGATACCCGTATCCAATTTAACGGCTTTAACCTTGAGGTTGGTGAGGTCAATATCAGTTTCGCCGACACCACCTTTTAATCGCAAATCATAGGTGACGGTTTGATTGAGGGAAATATCCCAGATGAGGTCTTTGGACTTGCCTAGCACCTTGCCAAACCCTTTTGGGAAGCGTCCCAATTGCTTGAGTCGGATTTGTTTATCTTCTGAGCCTGTAACATCAAATTCGTATTCACCAACATAGGTGATATGTGCCGCAAACAATTTATCAGAATCCACAGGTAATGCGACGACATTAGCGCGCCCGACAGAGAAATCAACACGGACAGTTGCTGATTGGGTATCGTCTAACATCACGTCGAGGTCAGCGGTTTCGACTTCCATATCGCTACCCATCATATCGCCGAAGAAATCATTAAAACGACTGCCGACATCTTCAAAATCAAATGACCATTCTACTTTACGTTTTTGTTTACTCATTGTGTTATCTCCTCTTCATATTGTCTGTTCACTTCTTTATACGCAAAAGACGATAAAAAGGTTCGTCAGAATTGTATTTGAATTGGAAATAGGGAGAGGGATGAGATAGGTTTGAGGTCATCACCCCTATCTGTTTTGTAGGTCTAGCCGAAGAGTGGATTCACGTAGCGTGCGCCGACCATAAAGACCAATGCCACAACACCGAGCCACATGCTGATTCTGCCATTGCGACGGAGTTTGGCTTCGAGTGCGGTTAGGTCTGTTTGTTGTTCTGCTGTGGGGCTGTCGCCTGCTGCCCGTGTCAGTTGGGCATATTGCGCGGAGAGTTTCCCCATTGCCGCAAAGCCATGACCAAATGCCAATAATCCGAATAATGCGCCGATGCTCAAGACAATCCCTTGTCCACTTCGCATATAATCAACACTTCCGAATCCGTCGGTCACCATCCAATATAAGACCAGTCCAGCGACAGTCGTGCCAATCGCGACAAATGGCATCAGCTTGACATAGCCTGTTTTGGTATAGAGGGTACGCATAAACTTCGATCCATCGACACCTAATTTTTCCATTGCAGGCTCGATATAGAAGGATAGCAATACAGCTGACCCGACCCACAGCACCGCTGAGATGATATGTAATAAACGGAAAAATGTAATCAGTAATGCGCCACTACCTGTACTTAAATCCATAAGACAATCTCCCTGATTGTATTGTTTTAGATAATTTATACCCTAGTCCAAAGTTTGCATATAGGCAATTAAGTCGGCGATGTCCGCGGTTTCATAGGCTTCGTCATAGCCCGTGAACATCACATTGGAATAGCCCACCACCAGATGACGCGCAGGACGGATGATGCTCCAATAGAGGTATTCTGTAGACTCTTGCCCGTTCACACGACTATCAGCTTCGTTGGCAATCCCGACCAGCGAAGGACCAATCCCACCCCCGCCACCGTCTTCAACCCCATGACAGCTTGCACAAGTCGGCGCGCCATTGCTGGATTGATTGAATAATTTCTCGCCACTTCCAGCATCAGCAACGCTCATATCAATATCAGACAAGAGGTTCTTGGGGGGTTCGTCAGCACCACAGCCGACCAACACAAAACAGAGTAAAACCAACATCAGTGTTCCAAAGCGCATTGAATTTCCTTTGTGTACATCATCATCATAATCGACAATATCATAGCATAACCTCTGCCATAGGTTTAGCTTGTATGCACCTCATACAACCACTCGTGAGCTTCGGTGGCTTCGGTAAAATACTTGAGTTTGAAGCCGAGCTTGCCGATAGTTGCAAAGAATATCCGCGCAAAATAAGGGCTAGTCCGCCACTCAAACAACATCGCGACATACCCGATACGCGTCTGATATTTACTAAAAATACGCTTAGACTCTTGTCGGGCTAAGGGGGTAAATTCGACATTTTCGCCTGTGACATCTAGCAAAATATAGAATGGGCTTTGGGTGGGGATTGAGCCGATGTAGCTATCGAGTGCATCAGCCCATTGTTGTACCGCATCATCCGTCGATTCATTAAACTTAAAAATCTGGATATGATTATCGCTCTCCGTGTAAAAATTCGGTGTCATGACAATGCCTCAATCACTGGTTTACATCGTCATCATACCGAATTTCACTCATCATGCAAGCGAGTCTCTATTGCAAGATTGCATCATTCTTGCCTGCGAGTTGACGCAATAATTCCATTTGTCCGATATGGTAGGTTTCATGCCAGAGTAACCCCTGCAAACGTTGGAAGCGCGTCCGTTCACGGTGGCTTTCCATCAAAATCCCGTCTGATGGGGTTTCATTGAGGAAGTCCTCTGTCGCGGATTCCAATTGTGTGGTGATGCAAGTTTTCGCCCGATTGAGATAATCCATCAATATCTCTATATCAACAGCATCAGCATCGGTAATCGGCTCAGACCCACGCCGATAGAGCATGGCATGATTGGCTGGCATCAAGGTTGTACAATCCATCGCACGAAGCATCCAATCGCGGTGTTCGGCGATATGCCCCAATACCCAATTGAGTCGATTCCCACGAAAGGGTAATTCAATCAAGGTTTCAGCATGGCTTATGCCATCCATCTGTCGCCCGATGAGCCAATGGTTGGTGTTCAGTGTTCCAATTGCTTCTTTGATTTGTAATTCAACGCTTGTCATCTGTAATACTCCTCTAACTATGCACACGGTCAAATGCTGTATCTGTTAATTGTAGTACGTCTTCATCAATATCACTGCTATCACTTAATTCAACCATATGGGTGATATTCGGCATTGCACCAAGCCCTTTTGCCTTTTGTACGCGTCCCTCAAATGGCATCTCCCCCAAATCTAACCCATAACGAATCGTCTTGGCTGTTAGCTTCGCACACCCAAATATTTTTGCTCCTTCAATCGAGATATAGGAGCGTGTCGGGATAAATACCACATCATCAAAACGGGCGGTTACTTGTTCTTTGAGTGCTTCATAAATTGGGCGTAATGTATCTTTGCCATCAAATAACTTAGCAAATAAGACCTCATAATTATAGACAGGTTCACCATCATTCAGATAAATGCCTGCAATAATCGCCGCTTGCATATGGTTCAGCCCATACTCTGTTTTGATGTGCTTGATAATCGTATTTTGCTTGGGGGCAATGCCTGATGCTTCAATGAGGGTCATCCATTCTTCAATGGTATGTCCTGTCCCCTCTTTTGCAGTTGCAATAAATTCAATTTCACGTTCTTGTGAGCCTCTTGCCATGATTTTCTCTCTTTCAATAATTGATTAGTCTCTTAAATTGTAGGGATGATACCCATGTGTTCATCCGCGTAATGACAAGTTTCTTGTTACATCAAACCGATAACCAAGCCCATCAAGCCAAGTATCACAATATCATGTCCTGCGTTGATGAGTGACAGACTGAGTGGGCGGGATTCAAAGCGGTCTTTGATAAATGCAGTATTTGCAGAAAATCCAAATGCGACCAATAGACCAAAGAGCAAGCCGTTGACAGGCGTATCAATATTCAGCCAAGCCATGATGACTGCCAATATTACAGCTGTAAGCAACGCACCGACAATCGCCACCACAATCGAAATCGGTGAAGCATCTTCCGCCACTTGCTCAGCCGTTTTACCGATGCCTGCTAACCATTGTTTATTAAAGGCAAAGGGTGCATTAAACCACATCGCCCCAAGCACCACTTCAATCGCTGCCGCAATCAGAATCGCTACAATGTTTAGTTCGGGTAAGTTCATCATCATCATCTTCCTATCTGCTCATATTTGATAATTTAAGGCTAACACTTCAAGCTGACTTGAAGTCAAGCACGAGTTTTGAAACAAGTTTGATGAAAACGCGGAAAGGCTTATTTATATTGGGATACGGGCTGAGAATTGCTTAGAAGATTTAGGTTTTTAGAAAAATGTCGCAGTATTTTATAATTTACAGTGGACTCTGTTTACCTATAAATCGACACCGTAGTCAACCAAAATTTTGATGGCTGAGCGTTTACCTAATGCCAGTTGTAGAAATGTAGAGGGGAGTTGCTTATGTGTAATGTGCATATCGTAAAGTGGGGCGAGTGACAAGTCCGATTGAGCGATATGCTCGAAGAACCATTTGGCGTGTTCATAATAATCCCAACCATCACTAGAGGCAACGATGCTCAGTTCTTTACGGTGGAAAGCAGGTAATAAAACCAGTGGCTCAATATTACCATCTGCCAGAACACAAATTTTACCATTTTTGACGAGGTTATTTTGTAGAATCGCAAAGGCAATTTGATAGCTAGTACACTCAAAACCAATCGTATAATCATCTGATACCGTTTCGTCAGGTGCATAAGCCTCCTTCGCCCCTAAAGATATAGCCAACTCACGCCGACTTTCCTCAGGTTCGACAACCTCAATATTTGTTACACCATGACCTTGCAACATCACCAAGGTAAATAAACCGATTGCGCCACAACCTGCAATTAATACTTTATCCTCTGATGTCGGTGATACTTTGCGAATCCCCTTGGTGACATCACAGGTGAGAATCACGGATAATGCCATTTCGGGTGCAATATCTTTGGGTGTAGGAATCGGGCGGTCTTCGTGCAGAATCGCATGGCTACGATGCCCATAAAATGCGACAACACGATCATCGACCTTGAATTTTGTCACAGCATCACCCACCGCAACGACCCGTGCAAAACTTTCATATCCTGTCATACGAGGAAATGTTAAGGGGTCATCGCTACGTTCAGTTGCTTTATATTGTGGGAGTTCTGTACCCAAACTAACTGCGCCATAGAGCGTTTCTAATAAAACCTCATGCGCCTTTAGGTCTGGTAATGTCTCATCTTGCCAAGTGAGTTTGTGCTTCTGTGTGAGGTAGAGTGATTTTGCGATTGTCATAATCTACTTGATGAATAGCTTTGTCGATAAACGTCCAAATTCAATATAGTCACCATGTGCGACTTCGTTAACATGATTCGCAACCAAACGCTCACCATTGACCCATGTACCATTGGTACTCCCGAGGTCGCGTAAGAATAAACGTGACCCAACCCGTTCAAAGGTTGCATGAGTACGGGATACCCCTAATTCAAAGCCCTCAAAGGGTGCGAAATTCACGTTGATATGCTCATCTGCATCATTGGCTTTGCGTCCTACAACAACAGGGGTTGCTTCGGGTGGTAATGGGAATTCAAATAACCCACCCCCGTTTTCTAACATAAGTTGACAGACTGCAAGTGTATTTGTAAATACACGTTTTGCATGAGAATTTGCTTGAGATGGGGGGCTATAGTCTGCTGGCACAATGCTAAGTGTTGAAGGTCTATCATCCATATAAATTGAATCCTATATCTATCATTCCGATAGATTAACATATATTACTATTCAAAATCAATT
This sequence comes from uncultured Anaerolineaceae bacterium, assembly GCA_964352825.1. GTDB lineage: Bacteria > Chloroflexota > Anaerolineae > Aggregatilineales > Phototrophicaceae > UBA6055. The sequence goes on along the minus strand of CAYGTY010000054.1, from coordinate 18,564 downwards.
ACTTTAACAGAAACGACATCTATACATTACACCATATTTGTCAAAAGTAATGTAAAAAATAACTGACCTTACATTATTTTTATGTTATTTTAGCAAGTTGAATGTATCAAAGCCCCTACGTTTTCGCCCGCTTGTGCCAATTCATTGTACTTTTTTATGGCTTCTTCTGTCTGTAGAATATAAACTGTAATATTCTTATCTTCCAACATTCTTATAGTTTGGTCTTGGGTCTTGAGCCGTAACTGGACACCACGCGATAAAACAATAATATCTGCCCCATTCTCAAGTAATTCATCAACATCAGCAGATTGGATACCAGGGTCATGTCGTGTGCCGGTTTCACCCCAATCCCATTCTCTTGCCCCATTTGGAAATAATTTTGCATCCCGAAATGCTGTATCATAGCCTTCAATTTCTAGCTTGCCCCATTTGAAAAAAGTTATCTGTGGCGATACAGGTATTGGGTCTCTCATTATCATTGCCCTTCACTAAAATTGGCAGTCTATCCATTATATCTAAATATTTCTATAGACTATACAAAACATTAACGAGAATGGGTTTGAATGTTGTCACATTGTTACGAGAAATATTTTGCGTTTCATGGTAGGATAACCTTAATTCGCAAGTGAACCACACCTTTTGTACCATAGCGTATAGCCTGATTTTGGCGTAAGATTTATTAACTATTAAACATTGTAGAAAGGTCGGCATTCTGTGAGTGAAGAATCCACACTCCGTGTTCTCGTTGTAGATGACGATGATGGTGTACAAAAATTAGTGGCAACGCTACTCAATCGGTCGCGGATAACAGCTATCCCAGCCATGTCGGCAACAGAGGCTGCCCAACTTTTGCGCCAACCCCCTCTGCCCGATATTATGTTACTAGATATTATGTTGCCTGAGATTAGTGGTATCGACTTTCTCAAACAGATGCGCTCTAAAACCGTCTTTGATAATTTACCTGTGATTATCCTCTCGGCATTGGCAGACCCCAAGACAATTCGGGCAGGGCTTGATGCTGGGGCAGACCGTTATCTAACCAAACCTTATCTTGTTAATAATCTCGTCAAAACGATGCAAGAGGTATTACAATCGCGTAACAATGGGTAATTGTCGTTTTGCACAAATCACATATTGCTTATATGATTAGATTTACCAGATGATGATTTTATAGACTTTATAGGTAAATCCCATGATGACAGATGCCGAATTAACCATATTAAGTTTGGTCGCCGAAAAACCCAGTATGGGACACCATATTCAACAAGCTATAGATGAACGCGGTCTACGAGAGTGGTTGACCATTGGATTTTCGTCTGTCTATTACATCTTAAATAAACTTGAAAAACAAAACCTCATCTCCAGTGTTTTACGCCAAGAGCAACGCGGTCCAGCGCGTAAAATCTATACCTTAACCGAAGCAGGTCGTGGTATTTTACAAACAGCCGTATCGCACCTACTGAGCCAACCGCGCACCCTCGGCAGTGGCTTTGAACTGGGTCTTGCCAATATTCACGCTCTCAAACCCCATCAAGTCTATCGTGAACTGAGCCATCATCGCGACGAACTCAAATATCAATTACAGATTGTCGAAAACGCTTGGTCACGGCATCAGGATGGTAATGGTAATGTCGCTGACCACATCTCGGCATTATATACCCATAGTATTGCCATGATGAAAGCTGAGATTGCATGGTTAGAGACCTTCATCGAAGAATGGAAAACACGTCATCCTGATATGGAGAACTATAAAAAAAAGCCCTCTAATCAAGTCGCACAAGCAACTGTCACACGTATGGGGCAACCCACAGTGAATCGGGCGAAGATGCTACAAAAACTTAAGCGTCCGAAACAGGAACCAAAAGACGATAAGCCTTAAATCGCCTATCTTCATAATCCAGAATAACAGTAAAGCCAACATCCTCCAAAGCTAGAATCCATGATCTGACATCTTGGGTTATGGGTGCAATCAGGTAGCGGTCTCCAATTTCATCGAGTTCCAAAGCACCAGCAACTAAGGCATTAGGTGTCGGATAGTAGACTCGGCGTTTATTTGTCCACTGCCCCATATAATAAGCCAACTCCCAACCCAGCCAACGATCATAAATCACAGTCGCAATCGGTTTACTGTTAAGGTAATCGGCAAAATCATCGACCCCTTGATATTTGCCACCATTACCGCCAATTGGGTTATGCGTTTGTGAGATATATAAGCTGGAGACAATTAAAACGAAGCCGAGCAACCCGACAACATATCGTTGCAAAGATGGGATTCTTCCTATCCGAGTTAAGCCACGCGCACACAATAGAATCAGAGCAGGCAGGATAATCAGCAGATAGCGGTCATACTGATTCAATGCCAGCGCAGTATGTAACATGACATACGCAATACTATAGAGCCATAAAATAATGTCTAAGCGATAGTGTTTGTCCCGATGGATAAAATGCCAATATGTTCCCCCAATCGCCAAAATAAGACTCATCCATGTCAGTATAGGATGACTGATAAGCCAGCCACTCAAATTGAGCCACTCGCCTAAACGCAGAAGATAATCTGATAGGGGTGTAATCAATGATTCAGGCGAATTATTGACCGTGCCGAGAATGAAAATGCTGGTTTCAGGGCGGGATGTGTCCCATAGAAACAAAAGTGAAATCATCAAACTTGTTGTAGCCATAAATTTAATAGTAGGGAATGTAGGGAAGAGGCATGCCTCTTCCCTACAGCGATTACAGGTTAAATAATAAATTCCCAACACAAGTGGCATAAAAAATATAGCTTGTTGTTTACTCCAGAATGCTAATCCAAACGCAAGTCCAGCCCAACCATAGCGTCGTATCAGCATCAACCATACAGCCAATACGCCCCAGAATAATAGACTCATATCGGTAAAGGTAGTTGCACCAAATGCCAATAGATAGGGAGATGTCGCAGTGATTAGACCAGCAAACAAGGCTACTTTTTCATTGCGATAGAGGTCATGGGCAAGGCGTATCATCAGGGCAACTAGAAGAATGGCATACACAGCATTGGGCAAACGTCCTGAAAATTCTCCAATATGGACATCAAGCTGAAGCACGCCATTATTATCCGCTGTAATGCCTGTAAACATCATCGAGACTGCGCTGGTATAAATCGATAGGGGTGGTTTGTCGAGTGAACCTGATAACATCCAATCACCATTGACTGAGGCATTACGCGCGAAGGTCATGAAGAAGGCTTCATCAGGATGAAAGCGTATATCTTGTGCCAAATGATGGAATTGGAGCAAAGATGCAAATAAGATGAGGGCGAGTCGTTTGTACATGCACAAAATTTAACATAGAAATACAGATTCTCAAACCCCAGCCCCTGCCCTTCTCCAAAGATTTGGGGAAGGGGGCAAAGTCCCTCTCTGAAGAATCGGAGAGGAATTTAGGGAGAGGTTGAAATCGCCTCAAAATAGGGGGATTCATTATATCCACCGTTTAGTCCAGAGCTACCCTTGTCATAATCAATTACAACAATGGAACGTTTATTCTAATTTACTTGCATTATAAAAAATATTTTTTATAATAAAATTAGTTTTTACAATGAAGGGTATAAAATGCAAGATGTATATTACATCGAACACATGGAACAGGCGACTTCGCTACTCAAGCCCTTTCGGATTGAGATTTTGAGGCAAATGGACGAGGCAATCACTTGCCCTGAGTTAGCCGATTATTTTGATGAATCGCCACAGAAGATTTACTATCACGTCAAAGCCTTAGAAAAAGCAGGGCTTGTCGAAAAGGTCAAGGAAAAGCGTGTACGTGGTGCAGTCGAGGGATACTATCAAGCACGGGCGCGTTCCTATTGGTTAGCCCCACATTTGGTTGGTAAAGTTGGTGATATGCCCCTCAGCCGTGATGAAAAGAGCTTACAGGTTTTGCTCAATTTGGCTGAAGATGTGCATGATGACATCGGCAAACTCGCCAATCACGCTCAAGCAGGCACAGATGTCCCATCTCTATCGCTATCGGCACAAATTTATCTACCTGACGCGCAACGTCGGACAGAATTTTTAGAAGAAGTTGCAATTGTCTTTCAATCTTTAGCCCGTAAATATGGGACACCCCCAATTGATGCCACCTATGAAAATGATGAGGGCTATCGTCTTATACTAGCCTGTTATCCAAAAGTAGATTCAGCGGAGGATGATCATGAGTAATCCAACCTTACGTGTACAGATGAAGATAAAAGCGGATGTCGCGACAGTCTACAAAGCACTCACCACATCATCTGCACTCATAGTATGGCTAGCTGAGTCGGCAGAGGTGAACCTTGCAGATAATCGGTTCTCGTTTTGGGGGAAATATACACCAGACAATCCCAACCAAGACAGTCAACACATGAAACTACTCCAATATGAAGAAAACCGTTTATTAGAGTTTCAGTGGGTGATTGATGATATATCAGCGACTGTGAAATTTAAGCTCCGTGAACGCGATAACAACACAACCGTATTAACCTTAATCCATGAGCAGGCTTTACAAACCACTCACCATTCCTATAGCTTCACACTCGAAGACTTTTGGTTTGTACATCTGGAAAACTTGCGTCGCTATATTGATGGCAAACCCTCAGAAGCACGGGTCGATTTCAGCCAACCCATGAACGGTAATATCCGCCATATTCTTGATTCATCGGCTACACCTGAAGAAGTCTATGCAGTTTTAACACAACCCGATTTAATTGAGCGATGGATTGCCAGTAAAGCTAAGGTTGAAGTCGAAAAGGGCGCAGATTATGACATTGGCTGGGGGATGGAAGGCTTAAAAATAGTAGAGTTTGATGAAGCAAAGAAATTCTCTATCTCATGGGATGAAGGACTCGAAGACCTGACCACGGTTACATGGGAACTGGAAGCCTCTGGTGGTCGAACACACATTACCTTCACCCATAGTGGCTTTGATGATGACCACAAAAACGATGGTATCTGGGCTGGCTGGTTAAACTTCCTCAATTGGATGCGGTCAACAGCCGAATATGGCGCAGATTGGCAACCTGCGGCGATTATTTTAGAGGGACATGAGTGGGCGCATATTTATCCAAAATCGATGCACGACGCACAAGCCAATTTAGACCTATCGGAGCTTGTAGTATCATCAAGTTAAACAAATGATGATACGGAGAAAGATTGATGAAATTAGGTCGCTATGTCGAGGTCAAGCTCAAGGTTAAATCAATTGATAAGGCGATGAGTTTTTATGAATATTTGGGGTTTCGCAAAATTGGTGACGATGTCATGACAGATGGTAGCATCAATATTCGCCTGAGTGATGAAAGCTTCACCAGCCCAACCCTGAGTTATATGGGAACAGCGGGTGAAACGATTTCAGCAATTTTCAAGAAACAAAAAGAATCTGCTGATAATGTACAAAATGCTGAGTTTAAAAGTTTGAACGGGCTGACAGTCAGCATCAACCGTGATAAGAGTAAGGTCAAGATGCCTGCTGGAACACCTGTCACGCGCACACCCATTTCACGCTTAGGCAAGTTTGGTGAATTCAGCATCCCTGTCCGTAATGTGGCACAGGCAATTATTTTCTGGGCAAAGCTGGGATTCGAGCCATTACACATCGGCAAAATCCCTTACCCCTATAGCATTATGTCAGATGGCTTGATTGTGATTGGTTTACATCAAACCAGCGACTTTAAAGATTTTACGATTACCTATTTTGCAGAGGATATGCAAGACCGTGTGGCAATGTTCGCGGATGAGGGCTTGGAGTTACATCCCATGAAATCAGAAGCAGACAAAGAAAGCTATGATAATGCCGCCTTTATGTCCCCTGATGACCAACAGTTTTTCTTATTCAAAGGTGAAGTATGATACCTATCATCAAAACTTTGTGCAAAATAGGTGGAGTAATAGAAAATGGCTGAATATCAACCTCTTGCTGAAGTAAGACAAAATCTAAAGGTTAAATGGTATCGTACCAAAATTGATCGCCAAAAAATGAAAGACTTATCGGAGCGCAGTGACCGTCAAGGCTGGATTCAAGCTGGTGGACATGTTGGTCTTTTCCTGATTACAGGCACGATTACTGTCTATTTTTGGGCGCAACAACTTTGGATTCCAATGCTGATTGCACTCTGGCTTCACGGCACTGTTGCCAGTTTTTTTGTAGGTGTTGCACCACATGAACTCGGGCATGGGTCGGTTTTTAAAACCAAGCAACTAAATAAATTTTTTTTGTATTTGACGAGTGCCTTATCATGGTGGGATCCATTCGACTATGCCAGTAGTCACACCTATCACCATCGGTATACCCTGCACCCTGAAGGAGACCGTGAAAACCTCCTACCACTAGAACCCAGTCTTGCATCTACTTTTGTGTTTCAGCTATTAACCATCAACTTTCTCACACAACGCGGACGCACTTTTGGTAAGGGCGGGCTTCTCTCGACAATCTATCTAACTGGTCTTGGTGCAGTGGGTCGTGTTGGTAATCTTGACGTTCCAATGAATGAATGGATTCAAACCCTGCATGATGACCAACCTGAAGAATACCGTAAATCAATCTGGTGGTCACGCTTTCTGCTCGTATTACATGGGGGCATCACAATTGTATCACTGCTTACGGGGTATTGGATTTTTATATTACTCATTCCAGTTGCTCCTTTCATCGCGAATTTATTCTCTTACCTTGTCGGGTTACCACAGCACTGTGGATTACGAGAAAATACGCCAGATTTCCGCAAGAGTGTACGCTCTATGAAGCTGAACCCGATATTGGAATTTTTATACTGGCGTATGAACTGGCATCTTGAACATCATATGTATGTGGGTGTTCCCTGCTACAACCTCAAAAAGTTATATGCAGAAATAGCATGGGATATGCCCGAACCGCGCACACTCGTTGGGGCATGGAAAGAGATGCGCGAAGCATGGCATAAACAGAAAATCACCCCCACCTATGCTTTTGATACACCACTACCCTCAACAGCCACACCAGAATTTACAGGTGGTCAGGCAACACCTGTATCAACGGGGGAGGAACATGATGATGCCATGTCTTTAGATGAACTAGCCCCAGAGGGATTAAATAATTAGCAATTCACAAATCATTGGATGATTGATGGTTTGTTTTTTACACAAAGTCAACGTTCTTAAAGGAGAATCTTATGCAACTCGGTGCATTTTCAGTTAGTCTCGCGGTCAAAGATTTACAAGTATCTAAAGCATTTTACGAAAACTTAGGCTTTACTGTCTTTGGTGGTGATGAATCTCATAACTATCTCATTATGAAAAATGGTGAACATCTAATTGGCTTATTCCAAGGGATGTTTGAAGGCAATATTTTAACATTCAACCCAGGGTGGGATCAAAGCGCAAACCCACTTGAATCTTACATGGATGTTCGTGAGTTGCAGAAAGAACTCAAGGGCAAGGGGGTTGAAATTACAACCGAAGTTGATGAATCCAAGGAAACTGGACCTGCTAGTTTTGTCATTGTTGACCCTGACGGCAACGCCATCCTCATCGACCAACACGTATAAGTACTTCTTAAATAGTCGAATCCTTATTCAATGACTCCATCAATGGCTAAAACCAAAGCTTAGAAAGTCTGATAAACTCACTGAAGAGGTTGTACGAAACCTCTTTGGTGTACTTTGTTTTATGGTAGAAAATCAGACAATGATAAGTTTATCCCATCGCCTAAGGATCAATCTGTCAGGCTATCATATTCATTGGACAGGCTTTTGTATATGCTTTGAGCATACTTGGACATCTAGCACGGCGGTTTTAACTCCATGTGATTTGAGTTAATTTACCCCTATCGGTTGTTTCCTTGAGCGTCGGGCGAGGTCTGCCATGCCTTCCTCAAGCGTCATCTTACCTTGATAGCCCAGTTCGTCACGGGCTTTTTGGTCATTAAATGTCATTTCGTGACCCAATAAAGCAACTTGACCGCGTGTTAACACAGGGTCACGGTCTAATTCAAACCGCCGAATCACAAATTCACTGAGTCGCGCTATCCATATAGCTACCCAGCGTGGAATGTTACGGTCAGGCAGGGTCATTTTTTGTGTCTTGAGCAAGTTCGTGATGAAGTTCCGCAATTCAACAGGTGCGCCATCTGTCAGAAAATAGATATTGCCACCTGTCCCCTGTTCCAGCGACAGTAATACACCTTCTACAAGATTATCAATGTGGGAGGTTGAAACCAGTTGATGTCCTTGATTCACCCACAACCAACGATTTTTCTGTACCGCCTTAATCAGTTCAGGCAATACAATCGGATCATCCCGACCCCATAACAAGCTCGCCCGTATAATGATTGTTTGTAAGCTCTCACTATTTGCAGAGGTAACATACCGCTCGGCTAAACCTTTGGTTAGTGAATAGAGTCCAATCGGTTTGCGTGGACGGGGAACAGATTCATCAACATAAATTTTAGGTTTTCCGTCAGCAATCACTTCATTGGTACTGATAAAAATTAAGCGAGGGCGATGGGTTGCTTGGCAAGCTGAAATAAGGTGTTGTGTGCTTGCGATATTCAAGCGATGGAAGTCCAGTGGATTACCCCACCTTGTTTCTGTGCCAATGCAATGAATAACAACAGCACAGTCGCGCATCCCATTGCGGAGTATCTTACTATCACTAAAGTCTCCAGCGATAATGTTTGCACCGAGTTTTTCCACAACTTCACCTGATTGAATTGTCGGGGATAATGCTTTTACATGATGCCCAGCCTGAACTAAAGCACGGATAATATTCCGCCCAATATATCCATCTCCACCTGTAACAAAAACATTCATCAGATAATCGCTCTAATCCAATAACCCAATGATGCGGTCAACAATATATACACCAATATTCGCTTTAGTCGTGAGTTCAATCGGTTGTGTGCCGCCATCATTATCTAAGACAATCACACGATTGGTATCCACCGCAAAACCTGCATCTTGTGCTGTGATGTCATTCGCCACCAACAAATCAAGCCCTTTACGCTGGAGCTTACCCGAGGCATTCTCAAGCAGATTTTGACTTTCTGCTGCGAACCCGACTGCAATTAAAGGATAGCCTGTTTTGTCACGCTGTGCTTTTACTGCCATCAAAATATCAGGGGTGCGAGCCAGAGGAATGCTGAGGTCATCATCGGACTTCTTGATTTTTTGGTCAGACACATTCTCAGGTTTATAATCTGCGACTGCGGCAGCCATGACCAAAGCGGTTGCTGATGTGATGTGTTCTAACACCGCATCGCGCATCGAATCAGCAGAATCTACAGGGACAAAGGTCACGCCAACGGGTATCGGTAAATGGTCAACTGAGCTAATGAGTGTCACATCTGCCCCTGCATCAACCCCAGCTTGAGCAATGGCATACCCTTGTTTGCCTGATGAGCGATTTGTGATATAGCGCACAGGGTCAAGTGATTCGCGTGTGCCACCTGCTGTCACGACGAGTTTATGCCCATTGAGATCACCTGATAGACCAATGGCTTGGCGAATATGTCCGATGAGAGTTGCTGTGTCAGGGAAGCGACCTTTTCCAACTAAGCCACTCGCAAAACGCCCAACTTCAGGTTCAATCAGATGTACACCGCGCGATAATAGAATATCCAGATTTTCGACTGTGGCAGGGTGTTCATACATGCCACCATCCATCGCAGGAGCAATCACAATCGGACAGCGTACCGCAATGGCTGTGACAGATAATAAATCATTTGAGAATCCGTGTGCCAGCTTCGCAATCGTGTTGGCAGTAATCGGCGCAACGACCATCAAATCAGCCCTTTCGCCTAAACCCACATGCGCGATATGTGTCGGCAAGCCCCCACTATTATCTGTTTCCCACAAATCGGTATAAACAGCGCGTCCCGTCACCGACTGAAATGTCAAAGGAGTAACAAACCTCTGGGCGGCAGATGTCATAATCACATCCACATCAGCTCCAGCTTGGGTTAATTTACTAGCGAGGTCAACCGCTTTATAAACAGCGATACTCCCTGTCACCGCCAAAATAATGCGCTTGCCTTCTAAGAGTGCGATTGTGTCCATGTGCAATCCTTATCTGAGTATCTAAGTATGTTACGTGACTTGCAATCAGAAACATAGACAAAATCATAATAAGATAATCTTTCGTCTTCATCTGCAAGTGACGGTATATCATAAAGTTATATCAATCAGTTTGTTATGGATAAGCTCAATGTCAAATAATACATTTGCACTTAATATATCTCGTCAAAACGCTGTCCACTCACGCTCACTTGTGTTGTTTGCCACCATTTCAACCAGCAGTATCATGATTGCTATATCACAGGTCATTCCCGTATTCTATAATACGCATCCAACCTTGATGACAATTATCACAATTATTTTGTTTGTCGCAATGTGTTTACTGTATAATTCTATCGTCTGGCGATGGACAGTTTTACATCGTTTGAAGTTGATTAATTATCCCGACTTAAATGGTGTGTGGACTGGGTATTTAACTTCTCAACGGACAGAACATAGCAAACTTTACCCAATTAAGCTCGTCATCTCTCAGACATGGCTCTGGATTGATATTGCATTACAAGCCGAGGATACCAGTTCTTTGAGTATTGCGACGGCGATTACACAAACCGCTGATGGTCAATATCAATTACAGTATATTTACATAGTAGAACGCTTACCGAATGATTCTCAAGATAAGGACATATTCCAAGGCTTGTGTATCCTAACTTTACGCGATGAAAACAGTCTATCAGGCTACTATGAGTATTTTCACCGCAAATCCCAACAAAGTATTCATGGGCAAATGTATGTAGAGCGCAATCCATCGGGTATCGTTACCCCAGTGGGCGACCTCCATCCACAGGAATAATATCACCTGTGCTAAAGGGCAAATGAGCAATCACCGCATAGACGGTCTCGGCAACATCTTCGGCTTCGGCAATGCGTCCCAATGGCGTTTTATTCGACTGTTCTTTAATGATTTCTAGGGGCATCTTTTTGGCATATTCCCCATTCACCCATCCAGGGGAAACCGATACCATCCGAATCTTGGGAGCAAGTGCGCGTGCGAGCGAGCGTGTCATACTATCCATCGCTGCCTTACTTGCACAATAAGCGACATTACTCCCCACCCCTGTGCGCCCTGCAATCGATGAGATATTCACGACCACGCCCCCGTCACCTGCCATCAACAGAGCCTTCAACGCCCGAACAGATGCAAATGCCCCACGAAAATTGACACGGAAAATCTGGTCAATCAAATCATCATCCAAGCTATCAAGGTCATCATGTGGAACAGGACGGGTAACTCCAGCATTATTCACCAAAATATCCAAGCGTCCATATTTTTCTTTTATGACATCCGCGAGTTGTGCTTGCGCCTGACTATCATCAACAGCACACTGTACAACCAGATGATTATTGCCGACTAAGCTATCTGCAACAGCTTCCGCCTTATCCTGACTGCGACTATAAGTAATCACAATCTGTGCGCCTGCTTGAGCTAAACGATGGCAAATTGCACTCCCAATGCCACCGCCACCGCCTGTTACAACAGCGATTTGACCCTGTAATACTGACATATTTTCTATCCTTATTTTTTTATGGATTTGACATGCTCATATGATAGCGACAAAGTTCGTTCTGGCAAAAAGGTAATATATCAAAATCAGCACCCACAAACAGTTGATGACAGGGCATCAACTCTACATAATTTCAATTTATTTCGACCAGTTACTTAATGAAAAAACGATATATCAAATTTAGTATGACAACATTGGATACATTTTCACGATCTAATCCATCATCAATCAGTTTCATAAAAGAGCAGACCGCATTACAATAGACATATGATTCTGAGAGCGTTTCACATCCAACGAAATTTCATAATCCTGTGGGTTGCTGTGATGATGGTTGCTTGCACATCAGATGCAACACCGACACCCAATGCACCTGCTGTAAATGTGCAGATAGCGACATCAACACCTTTCCCGACACCACTAGCACAATTCGCTACAGTAACGGGTTTGCCTCAAAACAATAATAATGCACAATCTATTCAACCCACGATAATCCCAAGCGACATCCCTGAACTCATCACCTATGCAGGTCAAATTCAAGCACAAGGTGATGCTGAAACCGTCTCTTTATACAATGGTCCTAAAGCGGTTATCAAAGAAGAGGTGAATGACCTCGCATCTATTACGATTTTAGGTCGCTCTGATGATGGGCAATGGTTGGAAGTCCGTTTATCAAGTGGGATTGATGGCTGGCTACCAACTAATAATGTTCGTACACAAGCGGTGATGAGTAATCTACGGATTACGGGATATGTGCCACAAGAAACCCCAACACCCTCACCCGATGCAATTGTCAAATCCGATGCCAACGGCTTACGCTTACGGACACAACCCAACACCGACTCCAATGTCCTCATCAACTTAGCCTCAGACGATATTCTGACGGTTATTGGACGCAATCGTGATAGCCAATGGTTACAAGTTATCTCGCCAGAACGTCAACGAGGTTGGGTAATGGCGCAATTTGTCGATATCTATGTTGATGTTTTACGTTTACCGATTACCTTTGGTGCTGACCCTGTAGCAACAGGTAATAATCCGCCAGCCTCACAGCCAACAGAAGCCATTACCAATATCACAGCCGAAGCCCGTCGTATCTTTGATAGAGGATTAGGTCTGGGGAATCGCGCCAGTGTATTCTCCAAGGTTGGCGATAGCATCACGGTGGCAACATGGGCATTTTATCCGATTGGGTGGGGACAACAGCAACTCGGCAGTTATGGTTATCTACAACCTGCGATTGATTATTTCTCGGCTGAAATTATACGTGATGGCAATAACTCCTTTAGCAATATCACACTTTCGGCTGATAATCAGTGGACAAGCAACGATATTCTAAATCCAGCACTCGGCAACCTTGAAATTTGTAGCGCAAACGAAACCCCACTTGATTGTGAATATCGCATCACACGCCCTGCTATTTCACTGATTTTGATTGGGACAAACGATGTTGGTGTGATGGATGGGGCGACCTATCGTCAAAATCTAGAAGCGATATTGGATAAAACCATCGGGCGCAGTATCTTGCCTGTTCTCAGCACCTTACCACAACGGCGTGGATACGAGGCTGAGGTTGAAGAATTTAACGCCATCATCCGCCAAACAGCCCAACAATATCAAATCCCTATCTGGGAGTTACATGATTTACTCGCGTCTTTGCCCAATAATGGATTAGACCCTGATGGTGTACATCCCTCTTTTCCACCTGATACCTTAGGACAATGGGAAGTAGCAGCAAACTTCATCGGCGATAAGCTCAATTATGGTTATAACATGCGTAACCTCAGCGCAATCCAAGCCCTCGACGCACTCTGGCGACAAGTTATTCTCAACGAAGGGTCATCATAGGGGAAATCCTATCAGTTTCTGTGTAGAATAAAATAGAGTTCTAAAAATGGAAATGTGTAGGGACGATACCCATATATTCGTCCGATGGAAGCGCACTTATGAAATTAGCCAAACTAGATATTGCTGTTATCGTGATTGTTGTCCTGTGCTTAGTGGGTGTCGGACTAGCAGGTATCCTCAGCGACCCAGCCAATAAACCCACACGCATCGGGTATTTATATCCAGCCTTTGATGGTGTTCCCAATGTTTATACAACCGGCATCGATAATCCTGAGAGTCAAACACAATTGACCTTCAGTGAGTATGGCATCTTTGATTATGACTTTAGCCCTGATGGACGGTGGTTAGCATTCGCAGAAAAAGATACAGAAGGAGTCGCAACCCTTCGCTTACTGGATATACCGACTAATCGGGTGATCGAAGTTGTCGATTGTTTTGCTCTGAATGCCTACTGCACGACACCTGTATTTAGCCCCGATGGTAAATTACTTGCCTACCAACGCTCAGAAGCCCTCAATGACCGTTATGGATTATCCCGTATTTGGTTGGTTGATATGACCACACCCAGCTACGATACACAACCCTTGATTGCGGATACGCAGGTCGTTGGACATAGTCCTGTCTGGTCACAAGATGGCAATACCTTAGCCTTTTATAGTGCCGATACGACCCAGCAGGGGATTCTGATTTATAACTTTGTCTCGCGTGAAGACGATGGTGTGCAATTGCGCTTTATCCCATCATCGCATGGCTCTATGGGAACAGTCTCGCCCAATGGTCAAGAAATTATCTTCCCTGAAATTGTCAAACGGGGCGACCAATTATTCACCCATCTACGGATTGCTGATTTATTGGATAAAGAGTTTTCGGCATTCACTGACCCCGAAGGACCGACAGATGATGTGGTCGCACAGTGGAGTCCGAATGGTGCAATGGTCGCTATCTCACGACGCTATACCGATGACAGATGGACGATGGGGCATCAACTTTATCTGCGCTCAAGTGAGGCCGAAGACGAAGATCGCTTGACGGAGATCGACTTCAATGAAAAATACCAGACCTCTTATTTCCGTTGGAATGCCGATGGCTCAAGATTGGTCATGCAACGTTTCCCATTGTTGAATGAAGATGGCACAGCCAACCGTGATGCACGTCCTGAAATTTGGGTATATGACCTTGAGACAGAAACCGCTACCAAACTCATATCAGGCGCATTTATACCGCAGTGGGCATCATAAATAGAGATTAGACAATATTGCCTTCAAACGATTCGAGAAAATCTTTTGGAATCCGAATCGGGCGCATACTGTCTAAATCCACCCATACCCATAATACCCGTGCCTGCGCAACAGGTGAGCCATTATCAATACGCGTAAAGCTATAATGCCGAATCGCTGTCGCCCGTTTGACATCCGATACCCATGTCGCAACTTCAAGTTCATCATCTAGTTTAAGCGGTTGCAGATATTCGATATGTTGACGGCGCGCAATCACCGCAAATTGATGAGCTTGTATTTTCTCCATCGACCATCCAAAGTGCGAGCCAACTTGTACCGAGCAATCATCAATATAATTGAAATAAGTCGAGTTATTGAGGTGTCCCATTGTATCCACATCACGCCATTCTACCCGTTTTTGGATACGGAAAGTTTCAGGAGCTTGTGGCGGTGGGCTTGGGAAGGGGTCACGCTGTCCACCCTGTGATGGTTTGCCTTCGGGACTATACGCGAGAATTACATCATCAGGAATCCGACTGGGGCGACGTGTTTCAATGTCCGTGTAAATCCAATCGGTACTTGCCCGAACAATCAATTCATCTGTATCGACATTGCGAAATTCGTACATCCGTCGTGAGCGCACCCGTCGGAAATCATCCACCCATGTCTTAACTGCGAGCGTGTCACCATAGCCCGCAGACTGTAAATATTCGACTTGTGTTTCACGCACGACCCACTGATAGCCACTGGCAAGATACCGTTCTGTTGTCCACCCGACATCTGCCGAAGCCGATACCGCTGACTCCTGCATAAAGCGCACATAATTAGCATTATTCAGGTGTCCATAAGCATCACATTCATAATTCCGAATGGTAAATTGTCGCGTGAAGGTCGCTGGCATGAGTGTTCCTTTAGTTGATAGACAAATATTGTAGCACCCTGTTCAAAGTTTTGAACAGCCTGTCGAAAACTTTGCCATCTGGCAGTATGATGAACAACATGAATAACAAAAGGATTGGATAATGCAAATAATACGTTGTATCTCATGTAACGGATTTGGGTCAGTCGAGGATGACTTTACGGGTGAACAAGAAGAATGTGATTGGTGTTTGGGTGTTGGGTATGTGTATCGCAACCAACAAGATGTCGATAGCCCAATTCCAAAAGGCGATTATACAAAAGTCTCTGATGAACTTGAAAAATTAGAAACCGAACGGATGCGAGAACTAGGGTATCAAGGTAATGCCAAAAAACCGTGGCAACAAGATATTCGGAAGGATACCAAACTCGGAGAAGACCCATATTTAGACGATAGTCTATTAAATTAAGAGAATTTGCTTTTATGTTATATTACTATTAAGTTTACAGAAAGTAGGACGTTAGTATCCAGTTAGTTTCTACAAAATAACTTGTAGCCCTTAATTTATCCGTTACATTTAACTATATGTAAAGGTTATAAATTAAAAATATATTTCGTCATGTTATATGGGGTTAACTGGTATTTATGGATTTATCACAATGGTTGAGCACCTATAGTATCGTTGCATTTGATGAAGAAACACAGCGTTTAGGAGTTGCTGTACAAACCCATCAAGTTGGCGTTGGGCAGATGGTCCCATTTATATTACCGGGGGTTGGCGCAGTTGCAACACAATCCCTTGTGAATATTAGCTTTGGCCCGATTGCCTTAGCGATGTTACAAGAGGGTGTCTCGGCAACAGATGTGATAAACGGTTTAATCGCATCAGACCGCGACAGAGAACGGCGACAAGTTGCTGTGATCGATACAAACGGGGATGTTAGTGCATTTACAGGAGAAGGTTGTATACCTCATGCTGAACATTATGTCGGCAAGCATTATAGTGTTCAAGCCAATATGATGACAAAGGACACCGTGATTTCGGCGATGCAGTCAGCCTATGAACAAAGCACTGATGACTTTGCAGGGCGAATGATGGCGGCTCTGTATGCGGCACAAGCAGAAGATGGGGATATACGGGGTATGCAATCGGCAACACTCCATATTGTTGCCAATGATAGAAATCTACCCGTTTGGCAACAAGATTATAATCTACGCATTGATGAATCCGAAAAACCTCTCGATGACTTACAGCGGTTAGTCAATTATCAACGTGCAAAATATGTCAGCCAAGAAGGCAATGCCCTGCTTGAACAAGGCGATATGAATGGTGCATTAGGGCGTTGGCGAGAAGCACGGGAACTTGCCCCTGATGATGAGGAATTGGCATTTTGGCAAGGGATTGCGCTTGCAGATAAGAATCCAGCAGATAATGCAGTCAGTGTTGCCTCGCGTATTATCGAACAAGCGATTAAATCTGATGAGCGTTATGAACATTGGTTGGATTTGATTGTTCGTTTGGAGACGGTTGGGATTATCACACGTAGAGGTGCTGGACAAGAATTACTGGTAGAATTGAAACAAATGTAAATTATGTTATGTTTTCTGTGGTGGAGAGTGTCAAAACCCTATTGCATAACAGATGTGTTCAATCTATTGGGGCAACTTCATGTCAGGTATATTCACAGCACAGCAACGCCAAACGATATATGAGACGCTTCTACAGCACTTCAGCGATGACAAGCGCATTACAGGTGTTATCTCGATGGGGTCAGCAGATGAAGTCTTTGCAGATATACATGATGATATAGAACTTTTAATTATTATCGAAAAACCATCTATCATTGATATTGTATTTACCTTATGGGTCAAGCGTTTAGAAGACCTACTCCACCATCATAGCTCATTTAACTATATCTTACGTGAAAAAACACATCAGTTTTCAGCATTATTAGATAATTACCTCCAAATTTCTATCCAATTTCGTGCTGTAAATCGCTTCAACCTTGTTGGAAATGATTGGTGTGTTGTATTTGACCGCAAACAGCACATCCAGAATTATCTTGATAAGCGCAATATGACCCGTGAGCAATATGTGCAGTCGTTGTACGAAGACCATGTTCGCACAATTTGGCGACCTGTTGTCACTTGTGTTCGTGAGTTACGGCGTAATAATCTATGGAAAGCCAATGCCGAGTTAGAGCTTTTGCGAAAGCATATTGCAGAAATCGCGGGCTTACGTCATTTGCAATTTACACAAGATTATCAAAATATGAAGCTCTTGCCCGAGATGTTTTTGATACAGTTACGTCATACCCTGCCCACAGCCATCAGTGATAGTGCCATTCGTCGCTCGCTGAAGATGGCATTGACGATGCTCTTTACCGAGACCCGTATTCTGGATGAGCAATTTGGTACGGACTATACCCAACAATTGGAAGATCGCCTCAGCGAATTTGTTAATTTGTACTCATGAGATGTTGAATTAGTCCTCTGATAGTAACCATTCAATAGCGAGATGGGCTTGAGTTGCTTGGAAAAAACGACGCGTACCTGTTCGATTGACAGTATAGGTTAGCGTATAAATCAAAAACTCGGTTATATCATGATTGGATATATAAGCTATCCTGCGATCCAAGTGTGGGTACATGGATTGTAGCGACCGTGTTTTGCCGAAAATATTGGATGAGGGGATAAATTGTATATATTGATAATCATGCAAGATTCGTACAACTTGTTGGTCTGTAGATAATTCATCATAAATTAGAGTAATACAATCAAAATACGAAGACGTTGCCTTTGTCGACATATCTAACCACCTAAAACGATGAATACCCGATTCCAAGCGACTATATTCAAAATACTCTGACATTAAAAACCTTTTGATTACTTCAATTAAGCTCTCTTCTAGAAAAGCCATACCCCAAAAGTTTACAATCAATCCTTAGGGACTGCTAGCCAATGTATGAGATTTTAATAATTGATAAGATCAAAGTAGGTTCAGTTATGTGATTGCTATAAGGGAGGATACAACATAGGGGCAAGACATCTCTGCCTCACCCCATTATGATATTTAAGTAATCGGCA
>CAYGTY010000053.1:0-31681 GCA_964352825.1 uncultured Anaerolineaceae bacterium | reverse complement strand
AACTCTCCCTTGAAATCTAATCATTATCTCCAGTGTAATAGAATTCATATAAGGTGACGAGAAAATATTATAGAAAACTTGTAGAAATTATTGGCAGTCCCCTAATACCCTAAACAAAACCCCTAAATTATCGTACGATTCTGACATTACAGCACAAAAATGT
This sequence comes from uncultured Anaerolineaceae bacterium, assembly GCA_964352825.1. Taxonomy (GTDB): domain Bacteria; phylum Chloroflexota; class Anaerolineae; order Aggregatilineales; family Phototrophicaceae; genus UBA6055. The sequence goes on along the minus strand of CAYGTY010000053.1, from coordinate 31,518 downwards.
GTGTAACAAAGTCGGCACACAACCACAATCAACCTATCTGCATATCAAAACTCCCCAACATGACTATAGAGTCACCTTAAGATGGAGAATCTGTGATAGCCTAAAAACATTACCAAGTTAAACCCATATTTTTTGGCACAAAAAAACTTATAAATTGCCATAACAGTGATATAAAACACAAAAAAATGTCACAAACATGCCACAAAACAAGGATTCATGCCATAATCCTGACATAAAATAGAAGAAGAACATCATTTGAATCCTTTCCAAAGGGGCTTAAGCTATCATGAGCTTTTATGACATTTTTGTAGACAGTTTGATGACTTTTATCCCATAATTAAAAGATGATGGGATGGAAATAAATAAGATGCCAATACAAGTTATCTGGGATAACGAAGACAAAACAATTATCCGTGTCACTTTTCCTGAGAAGTGGACGTGGGATGAATTTCAAGAAATTGACTATAGAGTTGAGACAATGATAGACCGTCTCCAACATAAAGTCGTCTATCTTGCTGATATAAGCGCAACTCAGAGTGTCCCTAAAGGTCTGAAGTTAGATGTTGTTCGGTATGTATTGGACTTCAATCATGAAAACTCAGATTTGTTGGTTGTTGTTGGAATGAACAAGATGGTCAAAGCGATGTTTGATATTGTTACTCTGGCATTAGGGCATCTTGCCACCAATATAAAAACAGCCGACACCCTAGAAGAAGGGTATCAGCTATTGAATTATCGCCTACTAGAAATCGAGCGCGGCGGTTAAGCCTTCCCGATTGCTTCTAAATATTCTGTATATCCGCCATTATATTCTGTGACATCCCCATCACGAATTTCCACAACACGGTCAACTGTCTGGTCAAGGAAGTAACGGTCATGCGAGATAATCAAGACCGTCCCCTGAAATTCATCAAGAGCTTCTTCTAAAACCTCAACCGATGGAATATCCAGATTATTGGTTGGTTCATCTAACATCAATAAATTCGGCTGACTCAGCATCACCAACGCCAGTTGCAAACGACTGCGTTCCCCACCTGACAATGTATGAATTGGCTGGCGTACCTGCTCATACTTAAACGCCATCCGCAACAGAAATGTCACCGCACTAGATTCACTACTATTCTGGATATTGCGTATCAAATCTAAAGGAGTTTTATCCAACCATTTAGATAATGTCTGATGCTCCTGCGAATAATAACCAATACGAATACTCGGACCAACATAGATATTCCCATCAGTGGGTTCATATTCACCTAAAATTAGCTTGAACAAAACAGATTTTCCTGCGCCATTCGGTCCAATCAGCCCAACCCGTTCGCCGTGTCGTAGCAATAGATTGGCATCAAAGAAAATTGGATCATCATCAAATGACATCGACACATCTTTTAGCTCCAAGACCTTCTTACTACCGCGCCAACCCTCGACTTTAAAATCCATCAGACGGGCATCGGAGACTCTTTCGATAATCTCGCCACGTTCATCCATCTTCTCTAACATGCGACGGCGTTGACGAGCAGCAATCATATGCTTACGGCTCAATACTTGTTTTGCCCAACGTTCAAAGCGTACAATCATTTCTTCGATACGCGCAATTTCCTTCTGTTGTGTAACATAAAGTTGCTGTTGGCGTAATCTACGAATTTCACGCTCATTCAAGTAGTAGGAGTAATTTCCATGATAAACTGTGATTTTGCCCTCAGCCAATTCAACCGTCTGTGAAGATACTTCATCTAATAAGTAGCGGTCATGAGAAATCAATATCACACTTCCACGGTAATTTAGAATAAAGCGTTCCAGATGACTTTTACCTGTCATATCAAGGTGATTATCAGGCTCATCTAAGAGGAGAATATCAGGAGTAGAAACGGCTAATCCAACAAGCGCCACCATCTTCTTCTGACCACCCGATAGCGCAGTGGTAGGTAAATCAAAATCATCAGGTGAAAACCCCAACATCGCGAGTAGTTCTTTGACATAGCTGGCATGACGCGAACCGTTCATTCGTTCATAGAGCGCGAGCTGTTCCTCATGTTCTTCAAGCACTTGTGCTAGTTTATCTTCATCCCCATAAACATCAGGCTCAGCTAATTGTGCTTCAATTTCATCAAGCCGAGTTTCAACATTAACCAGCTCTTGGGGTTTTATCATGGCAACATCAAGCAAGGCTTTATCTTGGGGTAACTCAATATCTTGTGGCAAATATCCGATGCGAAGCCCATTTTGTAAGCTGATATTACCTTTATCAGGCTCAATATCATCGAGGATGACCTTAAATAAAGTTGATTTTCCTGCACCGTTAGGTCCAACAAGCCCAACACGATCACGGTCACCGATGACCCACGACAAGTCCTTGTATAATTCACGTCCAGCAAGATTAACAGTAATGCTATTGATATGTAAAATGTGCATGTAGGTGTGTCCTTTCGTTTGGGGACGCACACAACCAGCATAACACAATATCAATCATAACGGGCAGGTACGCCCGATATTAATCATATACTTACTAAATTATTACTAAATATGAGGCGTGCGATTATGTCACGCACTGACCAGATGAACGAAGTAAAAAACTGAGGGTTGAATTATATCGAAAATAAATCATAACTCCGAGTATACCAAATGATAAACACGATTGTCCAGTACATTTGGGAAACCTAATAAACGGCTTAAATCCCGTCGGTGCAGTTGACCATGCTGAATTTGCCAAATTGCAAGTGTATGAGTTGTGATGCGGTCACCCCACGGCGCACTAAACTCATCATGCAAACGTGATGTTCCAACCTGTAAAACAGCGTCACATAATTGAAGATGTACATCACTAAAATCAGCGATAACATCTTGGGAGTTCTTTAAATAGTATTGTCGGCGTAACCAAGCATTACGACGATGAATATCACCACGCGACCGAACCAACAAATGGGAAGGTAATTGATAGATTGTATCTGCCAAAAATGCTTTTATCATGCCTGCGGCTTGTTCATCAGACCATGTGAGATGCGTGATAATATCATGCACACGCCAGCCCGAACTTCTATAAACAATGTCCTCTAAATCCAGTTGGTAAATAATATCTAATGTTTCTTGATGGGTCTGTTTTAGTGTGGCGAGAACATCGTGTACCGTTGTCATTTTAACAATCCCTAAAATAAGTTTTGTGCATTATCCAGTTAATTTCTTACATTTTAGAGTTTGACGCAACGTTAAGGTCAAGTGTTTTCTGGGAAATATGAGCCACAAGTTAGAATATTCATGCTATCCCCCTAAATCTTGGGGGTATTTTATTTCAAATTTCATTTATTTTTATGATGTAGGTCTGATAAATTCAAATCACATCTAAATTGAAATTTTTCTGTGCGCCTCAAAATGCACGTTTAAAACCACTTTATCCACAAAATACAAAGAACAAAATGGCAAAACAATTGCCAAGCGTCTACAAGGGGGCATAAATTGACTATGCAAGACAATACTATAATACAAGAAAAAACACATTCAAAAGAATGGTACACATATACATCAGAGCGCGTCGCAGAAACACTCACAGTTGATGTTGAACAAGGGTTAAATGACGATACAGTAACCCAACGTATCCAAGAATATGGGTTAAACCAACTGACTGAAAAAGGCTCAAAGTCGATTTGGACAATGTTATATGAACAATTAGTTGAGCCATTGGTCGTTATCCTACTTATCGCGGCTGGGATTAGTGCCTTACTCGGTAAAGCAGAAGAATTTATTGCGATTATGACGATTGTCATTCTCAATGCCGTATTAGGGATTGTGCAAGAAAGACGCGCTGAGGAAGCCATTGAAGCACTGAAAAGAATGAGCCAACCGAATGTTCGGGTTCGGCGTAATGGTATAGCGACAACGGTTGAAGCCACACAACTTGTCCCTGGGGATGTCCTCATATTAGAGGCAGGCAACATTATCCCTGCCGATGCTCGTGTAACTGAAGCTATCAACCTCAGAGTCCAAGAAGCCTCGCTCACAGGCGAAAGTTATCCTGTTGATAAATCAGAAAAAGCACTGAAAGATAGTAATCTAACACTCGGTGACCGTGTGAACATGCTCTATAGCGGAACATCCGTTGCTTATGGGCGTGGTACAGCCATCATCACAACAACGGGCATGAATACTGAGTTGGGTCGCATCGCCGATATGATTCAAAGTGTAGATAGTGGTAAATCGCCACTACAAAAACGCATGAACGAACTCGGCAAAATTTTGTTCGGTGCGGCATTTGTGGTCATGGCACTTGCTTTTGTTGTAGGTTTTATCAGTGGTCAAGAGGTTAGCGAAATTCTCTTAGCGAGTGTTGCTATTGCCGTTGCCGTTGTGCCAGAAGGGTTGCCAGCCGTTGTAACCATTTCATTAGCCTTAGGCGCGCAGCGAATGCTCAAACGCCGTTCACTCATTCGTAAATTACCTGCTGTCGAAACATTAGGTTCAGTAACTGTAATTGCTAGCGACAAAACAGGAACACTCACCGAAAATCGTATGACTGTCACCGTTATTGATGTCGCAGGAGAAACACTTGATACCACTGTTGCCATGCAAAATAGTGCAGACCGCGAAGATTTACCACAAGATTCTGCACTTGCCCTCTTATTACTTGGCTCGGCATTAGCCAACGACAGCTATCTTCAAGTCACGGACACAGGCAAGCTAGAAGTCATCGGCGACCCAACAGAAGGCGCGATGATGTTGGCGGCAGATCACTATAAACTAGATAAAGAAGATGTCCAAAATCAGTATCCACGCATTGCCGAAGTTCCGTTTTCATCGGAACGTAAACGTATGACCACCATCCACGATATTAAAGATGGGGAGTTAAGCGTACTCAAGGATTATGAGGGACAGTATGTTGCCTTCACCAAAGGCGCACCTGATGGATTACTCGATTTATGTAAGCATGTCTTTTTTGACGGTGAGGTTGTGCCATTAGATGACGACTTCATGACACGCATCCAAACCAGTAACAATAAACTGGCATCACAGGGTTTACGGGTATTAGGTGTCGCTTTCAATCCGCTCAAACATCACAATGCTATTGAAAACGCCGAAGTCGTTGAGCAAGATATGGTCTTTGTCGGTTTAATCGGTATGATTGACCCACCGCGCGCTGAAGTTATTGGTGCTGTCGACACTTCAAAAATTGCAGGGATTCGCCCAATCATGATTACTGGTGACCATCCCATGACAGCATTAGCAATTGCCCAACAGATTGGGATTGTGGGTGACAATGCAGAAGTGATTACAGGACGGCAATTGGCAGAAATGTCCGATGAGGCATTAGGGCGACGCGTTGATGAAGTCTCCGTTTATGCACGAGTTTCCCCTGAACACAAACTCCGTATCGTACAGGCACTACAAAATAACGGAGAAATTGTGGCGATGACAGGCGATGGTGTGAATGATGCCCCCGCCCTCAAGCAAGCCGATATTGGTGTTGCGATGGGGATTACAGGTACAGATGTCAGTAAAGAAGCCTCGGATATGGTGATTACTGATGATAATTTTGCGACGATTGTCTATGCGACAGAAGAAGGTCGTGCAATTTATGATAACGTCCGTCGTTTTATCAAATATCTACTTGCCAGTAACACAGGTGAGCTATTCGTCTTGTTAGCAACACAATTGGTTGCGGGTATGACGCTCCCACTGACAACACTCCAAATCTTGTGGATGAACCTCATCACTGACGGGATTCCTGCACTAGCCTTAGGTGTCGAAAACAGCGAGAAAAATGCAATGACTCGCCCACCCTATGATCCCAACGAGAGTATTCTAGGACATGGTTTAGGTCGCCACATTATACTCATTGGTGGAACACTAGGCGCGGCAGCACTCGGTTTAGGAGTATGGGCATTTAACGCAGAGCTGAAAGCCATGAATGGTGCGCCTGCATGGAACACCATGGTCTTTATGATGTTGACGATTGCTCAAATGGGACATGCACTCGGTCTACGGAGTCATACAGAAAGCATCTTCAAAATGAACTTCTTCAGCAACAAGTTCTTACTCGGTGCAGTCGTCAGTACACTGATTTTACAACTCCTAGCGATTTATCTTCCCTTCTTCAACAATCTATTCGGGACAAACCCGCTGACAATCTCTCAGTTACTCATCTGTATGGTTCTCAGTACAGTTGTCTTCTGGGCAGTTGAATTGGAGAAGTTGTTAATGCGGCGCGGTATCTTCAAATAAGAGATAGCCTCACATTATTATTCAAGATAGGTGACTGTAATTATGTCACCTATTTATGATTTAGTCATATTTATTTCTTTATACTACACATCAACATATAGATTTATAATGAATCTATCTTCACGAAACAACTATAAAACTCAAGGAATATAAATATGCCTGTTACTGTCAACTGGTTAAATGATAAAAAGAATATTCTCTATTTCGATTATGTTGGATTATGGGAATGGGAGGAATCTTACTCAATAATAGCCCAGAGTAACATTATGATGGAAGAGGTCAATCATCCTGTTGGATCTATTGTCGACTTTACCAACACAAGCCACGTTCCTGATAATTTAGCTGATGCTATGAAAAAAATTGCAGAATTACGTGATAGTCATCCCAACGATTCAGGTGAGACAGTCTATGTTAATGCAAAGATATTAACTAAAGCCATGTTTGATATTATTCAGATAACACAGCCAGAAATTGCAAGTATTATTAAGTTTACCCACGCAAAGTCAGTTGATGAAGCTGAACAAATTCTTCTTAGTGCATTGAAAAAATCCCAAAATCAAACCGCACAAGCTCAGAGATAAGCCACCGACTCTACTATAATTGGTAATATAAGTTTGTTCTGAGTGTTATTATCTTCTGGATAGCAATATCTTCAAACAGACTCTACATAACAAGGTAATTCACAAGCAGGTAGTCATATTTAGGCTATCTGCTTTTTGTTTTTGTTACACAGCGAGTATACAATTATGCAACTTAGAATCAAAATTATTATAAGCTATCAACATAGAAAGAATTATTGTGACCGATAAAGTAAAACAAGTGCAACTCATCCCTCGAACATGGTTTTTCTTGGGTTGGGTTATTTTAACCACACTCCTATTCTATCTATCGGAGCTCACCCCGTGGCTGATGAGTCAGATAACACAAGTTCTTTCAATTGATGGCTTTAGTCCAATTCCTTTGTTAGCGATTACAGCGTCTATTGCTTTTATTGGATACCTACAACAGTTCCTTATTTACAAGTTTTTGGGAGTCCGTATTAAATGGTGGTGGTTGTTGACAGCACTCGCTTACACATTAAGTATCGTATTGCAAGAAACACTATGGATGAATATGTATAGTGATGTATCTGGGATTGAGGTTAATTATTTTCAGGTATTTATCGTAAGCAGTCTACTAAGGTACGGTCTAGTTGGTATGGTACAAGCATGGCTCTTACGTCACCATCTTAATCGGGTTTGGTTATATGCCATCGTGTTTATCTTTGTTGGCTTCATCTATGGGTATATCAATTTATTAGAATATTATTCCATCGTCATTGGATTATTATCAGGCATTGTATTCCTTTGGCTTCATCACATCAGCAATACACAGAGAGATACCCAAGAAAGTAACAGTGCAACAAACATCTAATTGCTATTTCCGATAATGCACTACCATCTCATCACAAATACAGATACACTACTGAATAATCATAGGGAGTGCTTTATTTGTTTATTATTGATGCACATCAGAACACCGCTTACAATGCTCAACAACTCAATCGAGATTTTACAAAATGGGCGTGGCAGACCCGTCGGCAAGAATTCGGACTAGAGTTGCCGTTGCCGATGACTAGCTTGCGCGACAATTTATTGGGGCGTGTGGCAATCTCATTTGCTAGCTTAAAAGTTGTTCCAGAAGAATCTCCATACAAAAAAACATGGGAGCAAATCGCCTATCGTAATCCCCGTCAAGCCTATGAGCAAGCCATGTGGCAATTAGATTATTATAAACGCCTTGAAGATGAAAACTCCAGCTTCCAGATTATTCACACACAATCCGACTTAGAAACTGTTGTTCAATCTTGGGATGATGGTAAAGGGATTGCTGACCATATTCATGGGGTTGTCATCTTGATGCAAGGGGCAGACCCGATTCTCGAGCCCAAGCAATTTGAAGAATGGCTAGAACAGGGTGTACGGATTGTCGCACCCGCATGGCAACAGACCGCTTATGCGTCTAGCGCAGAGTATGATGGTGAGTTAACTTTATTAGGTTATGACTTACTAGAAATCCTCGCCAGTTATAAAGCGATTTTAGATTTATCGGATTTATCAGAGCGCGGCTTCAAACAAGCGATTGAAGCCTATGAAGGAACGGTGATTGTCAGCCACGCCAACCCACGCTATTTTTATGATAGTCCGCGCAGTTTATCCGATGACATGATTCACCGACTTGCAGACCGTGATGGTGTCATGGGTATAATGGTGTATAATCGCTACTTACGGCAGGATTGGCATCCCACTGACCCAAAACGTAATGTTAGTTTATTGCATATTGTGGATACAATAGATTATGTCTGCCAGTTAACGGGAACAGTGAATCATGTTGGCATTGGTAGCAATATTGATGCAGGATATGATTACCGCGCTTTGCCAGAAGAACTTGATACATCGAGTGATTTATGGACATTAAAATCATTGCTACAAGAACGCGGTTTTTCTGATGACAATGTCCAAGCAATTTTAGGTGGAAACATGCTCCGCAAATTGCAACAAAGTTTACCAAATTAGGAGATAGTTCAGTCATATGTGGCGTTTTGCACAAGTTGGTATTGCCCTCGGCGCACTTGGAGTAATGATATGCTTCATGGGCTTATTCCCCGGTGTCACAGGTGCAGCCCCAACAGTTGGTATTGGCATTGTCCAAGTGGCAATGGTCTTATTTGGATATGCACTATTAATATTTGGCGCGCTTATCTATGTTAAATTCACATTCTATCTCGGTGTTCCTTCAACCCTACTCCAACAAATTGGCACACGCCTTGCATTAACAGGTATCTTGTTCGCCGCTTTAACAGGCTTAGCTGATATTCTGGGTTTTGGGTCACATATTCGCGATAATGTAACCGACATCTTCTTTGGGCAATTGCAAATGGTCGGGATTCTAGCAAGTTTCGCGCTATCCTCACTTGGTGTCACTTTATATGTAATGGCTGGCTTACCTTATGCAATTAATGCCCCAGCAGAAGCACTCAGCGCTAACTTACCCAATATAGAGCAATCATCAGATAATCCAGATGAGACTATTCCATCGCGACCAAAAACACAATTAAAGAACAATCCTGACACACCCTGACCCTTCACGCTAGAATTAAGTACGATTCTCTGCAATACTATATAATTGGTATTAGCATTATTTACTGTTATTGATATGAGAATCATACGTGACCCTAGTTACAGATAGTACATCCATGCCAAAATCTGATAATCGTAAAATCAAAGCACCCGACCCTGTTCGCGCAATTGGACACACCAGCGTGATATTGGTCGTCAATATGAATCAATTTATTACCAACGACAATGGACGGTCAAATGTACGACGGTTTGAGCGTATTCGTGGTACACAACGGTTTGCACAAATCTTGCAAAATCATTGGTCGCAAAAGTTCTATACGGTTGACCGCGTCAATCAAATTAACAAGCGCGACCGTGAAGAGATGCTATTTATGCTCACCGACCCTGATTGGCAACCCGGTGGCGCGCCACAAATGTCTACCGATGAAACAGGCTTTGTGACAGGGATATTCCGTCACAATATGTTAACAGATTATTCGTCACCAGAGTATCAACTCAATAAAGATGCAATGCACTTTGAGCCGCTCTTAGCTCAGAATTACCAATTCCGTCGTTTGTTGATTCAACGGGTCTGGAAGCAATGGGATATTTTTGTCCGTCCTACCGTCACAGGCATGTTTGTAATTCGCCTCACACGTAAATATAATAAGATGCAAGCGATTGACCGTATGGCTCGCGATGTCCTCGACTTACAGCAATCCTTTGACCTCTCAGGGGCGATTCTGCAATATGAAAAACTGTATAATGACCCAATTTACGCGCATCTGTCGGACAAAGAAAAACAAGAAAATCGCGATTCAGTGGATGCCCTGCTCAAGTGGTTACGCGTAGAAAAAGATAATCTACCTAGCCCTGGATATATCCCAGTACAATGGCAACTTGCCCTAGAAGTCTGTCATCGCTTCTTGAAGGCAGTTGGGTTTGAAATCACTCCAGATGAGAGTAAACCCAAATATAAAATCCAATTACAAGAAAGCCCGTATAGCGTCTCGGCACAATTGCATGATTCGTATGTGACCTATCACATGGACGAAATCACAACATTATGGTCGCGCAAAACTCCTTATGAGATTGACGAACACAGCCCGTGGCATGTTTTCCCCAAAGACCTCAAGTATTTGAGCGATAATGCAACTTATGCGAAGAAGGTTGCAGTCCGTAAGGTGAAAGAGACACTTGTTAATATGGTTGAAGGTGCAATGCTGAGTCGGCGTGAAGAAACGGGAGATGCAACCCGCTATTTCCCGTCGCATAGCCGTCAATTTGTCGATGGCTTATTTGAAAGTGATACCGCGACATGGGATGATGAACTCTGTATTCTTACATCACGGACAGCACTCTTGATGCCGTCTCATGCCTCACGTCAATCTGAGCTATATATCTCGACACTTCCCGCAACCGATACGACCAGTGTGATGTATCTCAGTTATTGGGATGCTTTTGAACGCATGATTGAATTTATTGCTGAAGTCCGTGTATTAGCCCAACTCTTAGAGCGTGATAGCTTGATCATTTCGCAAGAATTTGTCGATAAATTACGCGATATTCGATATGAGATGTTACAGGGAACACTCGAAGTCAAACCAAGTGAGCTAACCGCACAGGTTGAAGAAGCTGCTAATCTTGTTCGATTGGTTGCTGTCTGCCAAAGCCTCAGCACACCCCATGTTTGGAGTCGGGCGGAATATGCAGTCGATAAAGCCGAATGCCTTATCGAAGAGATGCGAATTGCACGCTTTTTAGACCACGCAGAACGCAATGTCGCGAGTCTTACCCGTTTTGTTGACCATATTGACGAACTGCACATCGCAGAACAATCAGAACGCAGTAACCAAAGCACAAATCGCGTTTCGACTTTGCTGGGTGTTGTCTCCCTTAGTGTGATTCTATTTTCCTTGCCTTCATTTTGGCGTGATAGCCAAGAGATACAAGGTGATTTGCTCATTAATAGCTATCTGACCCCTGAATTTATATCATTTATTGCCTTATTAGGGAGTGTTTTGGCGATTGGGATGGGTATTTTCGGTGTTTTATTGGTTGTCCATACCTTACTCTTTCGTCGGCGAAGTCGGAAACGGCGTAGAATCAAATTAAAATCATTTCTACCCGACAATCTACTGTCGTAATCTGAACCAAATCCAATTAAAATAGATGTTCTAAGATAAGCCTAAATGATAAAGAAGGAATGCGCCCTATGCGTGAAGTTACGGTTGCGATTGTCCAGATGAAACCTAAACTTGGCGAGCCAGAAGAAAACCTCGTCAAAATGTCTGAACTCATTTCACAGATTGCCTCCCAGCAAAAAGTAGACTTGATAGTTTTTCCTGAATTAATTACAAGTGGTTATGAACTTGGTGTGCGCTTTACAGATATTGCACAGCGCGTCCCAGGTCCAACAATTAATTTAATTGCCCAACGTGCGAATGACTATGGCATTTATGTTGCATTTGGCATGGCGACAAAAGAAAAAGTCGAGAGTGTCCTGTATAACTCCGCCATTCTCGTTGGTCCTGATGGTGATTTAGTCGAAGTTTATAACAAAATCCATCTACGGGGTGAAGAACGTATGGCATTCCGTGAAGGCTATAAGCTCCCTGTTGCCGAGACAGAAATCGGTAACATCGGCTTGATGCTAGGGTATGACCTTGCCTATCCTGAAGTTGCCCGTAGCCTCGCTTTAGAAGGTGCGGAGCTCATCTGCTGTATGGCAAACTGGGAAGCAACCCACATTGACGAATGGAAAACCTATTCCCGTGCGCGTGCTTACGAAAACTCTGTATATATTGCAGGTGCGAATCGTGTCGGTGAGGATGTTACATTGACATTTGGTGGCGAAAGTATGGTTGTAGGTCCTCGTGGTCAAATCTATGCCTCGATGATTGATGAAACCGACCCCAAAACAGGTGAACCATTAGAAGGGTTTGCTGTCGCACGCGTCGATTTGGATGAAGTCCGCAAAAATCGCGAAGAATTCCAATTTATCCAAACACGTCAACCTGCTGTTTATCGTACCATCGTCAAGAAATATTAAATCCCCGTCTCTAATATGTAAGGGTGAAACATGTTTCACCCCTACACGAATCCAATTAAGGATTTTCTGTGCAAACTCCTCCTAAATTACTTTACGTTGTCAATATCCCACGGTTTTTTGTATCCCATCGGCTGACACTTGCCCTAGCGGCACAATCCGCCGGTTTTGATGTTCACGTCGCAACATCTGACCATGACAAAGAGAATGTACAGACCATCCTCGATAGCGGTTTGCCCTTCCATCCACTAGAACTCAGCCAACATGGGACAAATCCACTGGCAGAATTAACAACAATCAACAGTATCCGAAAGCTATATAATGAGTTACAGCCTGATTTAATTCACCATGTCAGCATCAAACCTGTGATTTATGGTGGGATTGCCGCCAAACTGACAGGGCGTAAAGCAATTGTAAATGCGATGAGTGGTCTCGGTTATGTATTTATTGGCAAGGGCATGAAACCCAGTATCCTACGCCTATTAACCCGTCCAGCATTTAAACTCGCGATGGCAGGCAAAGGTGTTCGGATTATTTTCCAAAACCCCGATGACCGTCAGCTATTTATTGATAGAGGTTTGGTCAATCCGATGAAAAGCATCCTCATTCGTGGCTCAGGTGTTGATGAAACTTACTTTACGCCAAAACCAGAACCGCTGGATAATCTACCTATCGTCTTATTTGCAGGGCGATTGTTGTGGCAAAAGGGAATTGGGGAATTTACAGAAATGGCGCGTCGCTTAAAAGGTAAAGCCCGTTTTGTGGTTGTTGGTTATGAAGAAAGTACCAGCCCTTTGAATGTTCCAGCATCGCAGTTGGAAGCATGGGAATCTGAAGGACTCATTGAATGGGGCGGCAAGCGCGATGACATGCCCGATGTTTATGCCTCTGCCAATATCGTATGCTTACCCTCAACTTATGGCGAAGGTGTGCCAAAAGTCTTGATTGAAGCCGCATCCTGTGCGCGAGCTTGTGTCACAACCGATACGGCAGGCTGTCGCGAGATTGTCAAACATGGCGTAAACGGTCTACTTGTCCCACCCAATGACCTTGATAAACTGACCTCAGCGGTAGAATACCTCATTGATAATCCTAACCAACGTCAAGGAATGGGTGCAAATGGTCGGCAACTCGTCCTCAATGACTTTACCTTTAGACAAGTCGCCGAAGAAACCTTTACACTCTATCGTATGCTCTTAAACGAAAATCGTTAATTGCTTGGTGCAGAAATTATAGGGTTTCTCAAACACCCTGTATCACGGGTTGTGCTAAATTCACCGCGAATCTGCAAACGAGTAACATCACTCAATATCTGTTGGAATAAGTCCGCATCCGTTAAGTCAAACATACCATCTACATCAACCCAACCAGCACCTTCTGTTAACATCACAGTATAAGATGTGAAATCAATGTCGGGATTATTGACTAAGTCGTAGGATAACAAAATGCCATTCCCAACAACCAGTATAATATCCATATCATCGAATTGTGAGCCATTGCTATCTTGTTTGAGTTCAAATGATAACAATTTGCCATAACCATTTACGATTTCATCAACAAAGCTAAGTGGCGCGTCAAAATACCACGTTTCTCCTTGCTGTGAATCCGTCGCGCAGAGCGAATTGTCGTCGAACAAAACCAGATTATCAGCATCGCCAAGAACTAACCATTCACTTAAATCTACACTACTTTGGCTAGCATCAGTTTCCATATTGTCACTACCAACTGATTCGCCCACAAAGGTTAAATCTACAGCAATCGACAACTCACAATCACTCAGGCTCAGAGTCTCAAGATAATCAAGCTGAATAGTTTCAGCATCAATCATCTTATAAGTGTAGGTATAAGGTGCGCCTTGTATCCCTGGGATAACTTGATATTCACCTGTTTCAAGGATTTCTGTTTCAAAAAATTCTGGCGTTTCCATAATTTCATCCGGTGCGACTGCCATATGATAGTCTAATGCTTCGATGGGGTCATTAAATGTAAGCGTTACAGTGCTTTCATCAGCAGGCAACCAGACAGCATCTAATGTTAAAATATCAGGGCAATTATTCTCAACAGAATCGTATCTAACATTCCATTCACCATCCATAGGTTGAGCAAGGAGATTCGTATTAATAATCGCTCGTCCTGTGAAACCATCTATGACTGTAAATAATAGTGTGTAATCACCTGCTGAGGGAAGATCAAATGTATAGATCTGAGCTGCTTCAAGCGCAATGATACCTACTACAGAACCACTATTATCAAATACTTCTAAGTTAAATGGAAAAAATATACCAAGATAACGTACATCAATTGAAAGGGTTGTGGGGTCAGATATAGTTAGATTATATACAGTAGCTTGTTGATTATTTGTAAAGTTCAACATAATGTCCTGATCGAGTGACAAATCTTCAATCACTTGAGCATTTGTAAGAGGGACAAAATAAAGTACAACAATAAACAAAAATATCCATTGCGATGATAGCTTCATTGTGACTCCTATGGTTTTTGTGAGATATATAGTATCAATGAAAATCAGTCAACCTAAAATAGTACAAATTTACTGATTCATAAATATTCTTGAGATAAGTGAGGTTAATCGAGGGCGATGCGCGCCCTAAGACACGCATCGTATAGACTTAGTTTTTAGAGTGCGACACGCTCATTCGCTGTGTTGATCGTCACAATATATCCTTGACGTAGAATTCTAACACCCGGCATATGTGCAGCGAGTGACTGAACAGTTTGTTGGAGGCTACCTGTTTTACGGGCTGTCTCAATAGCTTGTTGGTTATCCCAATAGGTAATTAACTGTACTTTTTCGGGGTCATCAATTGCTTCTAACATATGTGCCATCACGAAACCATCACGCTCTTGCACACCCTTCAAATATTCATTTTGGACGAGTTCACGCAACGCATCCACCTGACCAACAGGAACTTGTAAGTTGGTAACTTGTGCGTACATCATTGCCTTCCCATCACTGATTAATATGATTGGTATTCAACTTCATTTTAATCGAATTTAAGTTTAAAAAGGGTTAGAAAAATAAGTTAATCGTTTATCGTTTGCAAACTGTAATGTCAAAATTCATTTTTCATTATGACTTACGAATATCATAGGCTGTATATTAAGTGCCAATAATTTGATACAGTATATAAAATAGTTTTACGGAGATAGTTTATGTTTTTATTAAAACCCAAAGATGGCAAAGATAATCAACTTCTAGTCGGAATCGGATTAGGAATTGGGCTGGGTATGGGGTTTGGTGTATTTAACGGAGAATTATTATTGAGCCTCCTTGGTGGGATATTATTCGGCGTGGTGGTTGGAATTTTCCTAAATCGTTCATAAATAAGACAAGGGCATCACACTGCCCCTACCTTATTTAATGTCGATTTATCTTAGCGGACAACCAAAGACCCAACACCGCCATCAAACATCACAAATATCTTATATTCGGCATTATCGAAGCCTTCTGTTTGCCATATTCCATCTCCACCAAGAAAGCTATCATCGCCATCAATTAATATCAACTCAGGTGGCATATCTACCTCACCCACACCCGTCGAAGCCTCAACTTTTACGGCAACATTATCAGGAATATCCAATCTGACTTCACCGATTCCCCCACTAATGTCAACGATATAATCTTGAGTGGGGACGGGTAACTGAATATCACTCTCTCCAACACCCATATCAAATTTCAAGTTTGTTAAAGTGAATGGGCGTAAATCAAGATTAGTTTCACCGATACCCCCATTAAAATCTATCGCAAGTGGGACATCAGGATTCACAAAGAAGACCCAGCCGTTTTGCTCAGGCACGTCATGAGAAAAACTTAAGTTAAAGCTAAAGTCTTCTTGTTCAACAGTCAGGGCTTTTGTATTCCCATCACTCTTATCTTCAACAATAAGCTCGCCGAAGTGCCAAACATTCGCTTCAACTAAGTTATTTGAATCAAGTAAAGGATTCAGGACAACATTATCTATTCCAGCATTGATATTCAATTCTAGACTTTGACTACCATCTAGGGGAATCTCAAATTGAGTCTGATTACGCTCGGCTATCTGCCCAAGTCCAATAGAAGGTCCAACATACATAATTGCCAGAACAAATCCGACAAACGCTAATCCAATGGTTGCACCCCTGGTCGGTGATGTTCGCCCGAACAGCAAATCTAAACCAATCCCGACTAATAAGAGTGGCCATAGCTGGAATAAGGTAGCGATATTTTTATCGGTAAAAACGCCAATATTGAATAATAACCAAGTCGTACCGACACCAATCAATAACATAGGCCAAAATAATGAGCGATAACGTCGACCATGTTTTGGTTTTTCACTGTTCCCCATTTAGGCTTACTCCTTATGATTCTGTTGACATATCTACCTATCTATACGTAAACAACATTATCACGTTGCACTCCAATCACATTTTTCTACTATTTTTATGTTTGGTCACAACTCTTAACTTAGGTATTTATGGAGCGGTGTAAATTGCGGTGACAGTTGGGGGAAGGTCAACACAAATTGACGGTCCTTCTGGTGGATATGTCCATGTTTGAGGTAAATCAGCACGGTCTACCATATCCAGAAATTCATGATAAGTTGTGAGCAAAGCCTGACAATCCCCTAATATCTCGGCTGATTGTCCCTGAAGATACCAACATTCCAGTTGGCGTTCAGCAATCGACACACTCTGTTGAACCTGTAGTGTTGTACACTGATTAAATGAGGCTTGAGCATTGACAAAATCGCCATTGAAGAAGAATTCACGTCCTAGCTGATACCATCCATCTGCCCAATCTGGCGCACCTTGTGTTACCTCACCACAGTAACGGATTGATGCTTCCCATTCTTGTAAGCTACTCGACAATTCACATAAACGTAAACGAACTTTGATGTTATCCTCATCAAAAGCCATAATCTGGAAATAGGATACAGTCGCTTGGTCTTTATCGCCTATTTGCGTCACATATAAAGCACGCTCAAAATGTAGAGGGATAAGTTTGCGATTATAGCTAATAGCCAAGTCGATATCAGTTAGTGCGTCTTTATATTGTGCGAGGTTGGCATAAGCTAAAGCCCGTGTCCGATAGCTTTCCATTTGATATTGTTTATACTGGTTCGACAGTTTGACAGCAACCTGAGCTTCCCGTAAGGAGGCTTCAAAAATACCTTGCGAACCATAGGATAAAGATAGCGTAATCCGTGCGAGTATATGTTCAGGGGAGCGGTCTATTATACGCAATGCCATTCGCTGAGCCTCATCGGGGCGACCTATAACTTGTAAAGTATAGGCACGTATGGCTTGAATATCCAAATTACGTGGATAACGCGCCAAACCATCAAGGCTTAACTCCACAGCACGATCACGGTCACCTCCGCGATTATATTCTGTATAACTTTGATAAATGAGTGCGCGAATCAGCAAGATAAGTGTCTGTTCTTCTGAGGGGTCTTCATTGAATAATTGTGAAGCATATTGAATAGTGGCTTCTAGGTCGCCTTCATTAAAAGCATCTTGTGCCGATTGCAAGTTAATTTCACTACTTTGTGGGCGATTGAGATTTAGCCATTGTCCAATCCAATCTCGACCTAAGGCAACAACAGCAACAGCAACGCCAATCAAGACAAAGAAAGGCAAACACCCCCGTCCCTGACGTGATCGTTTTGCAAAGATACCCGTTTTTTTGCGTGAAATTCGCATAATAATTACAATTTTGAGGTTATTACAATATTTACTATAGTGTAGCAAAATACACGCAAATCTACCTTAAGATAAACTGCCCAAAATTGTAGAGGTTTTGCTGTGCAAGTTTTGTACCCGACTTAATATTGACCAGCCGCAATATGTGCTTGACGGGTTGGGCGTGGTAAACGATATTTGGGTGTGCATGACATCGTTAAGCTGACTGCTGTGTTCAGGTCTGCCATATGCCCGACTGAAATATAGACAGGCTTCACATTTGTGCGGGTACGTAATACCACACCAAGCTGTTCCCCTTTATACATCAAATCACTATAACTACCTTTTTCCATAGCGGGTGTGTCATATTCACCGATGAAATGCGTTTTCCCGCAACCAATCGTTGGTTTTTCCAACCATAATCCTAGATGGGCAGCAATCCCAATTTTACGCGGATGAATCTGCCCCATCCCGTCAAAGATAAAGACATCAGGTTCATTTTCTAATTGCTCAAAAGCATCAACCAATACAGGTCCTTCACGAAAGGTCAGCAAACCGGGGACATAAGGATAAGTTGTCGGTTGCTGGGCGCGAACGGTTTCAATAATTTCAAGATCAGGATAACTCATCACAACCACAGCCGCTTGCGACACATTATTTTTCACACTGACATCAACACCTGCAACTGTCTTGACAGAGTCAATATCAATCGGTGTGTCACTAATCAGTCGATGCGCCAAAGACATTTGCAAGGCAATTGCATCCTTAGGATTTAAATTCCAATCATGCAAGTGTTTAATTTTCATAGTATTATCCCTGATTGCAATTATTTACCAAATATGTTCATCAAAATAGAATGGCGTTTGCTCTAACTGTTTACGTACTTGCTTCGCACGCGCTGATAAGAACATCATCATTACCCAACCATCGTCATCAACTGGATTTTCAGGTGAGCCACTTAAAACGCGAATATTAGGCGTATATTCCCAACCGTGTTCACCATAAAATTGTTCTAATGCTGGCATCGTTTGTAATAATGCCATATCCGCCTGTGTATCATGTTGAATATACTCTGTTGCGGCAGATACAACTTGTCGACCATAGCCTTGTTTGCGATGTGCAGGATAAGTTAAGACCAAGCCCAAACCATACATTTTATAGCTGATACCTTGAAAAGATATTGTCTTCCATAGCACAGTAGCGGAACTCATCAAAAATTTACCATGTGACAACACAAAGTAACGTGGATGCCATGACTCAGGATGCAAGGTCTCATCAAAATGATTTACCATATCCGCATACCAAGTCAACCGTGCAAAATCACGTAACTGCCACGCAAAATACGATGGCAAATTGTCTTTTGTAAAGCTCTGAAGCTGTTCCATTTTGTATGTTGCCTATTAACGAAAGAGATAAAACGAAGAAAGGGCGCATCATGTACGCCCATTAGACACTACATTTCTAGATAATCACGCAATTGGCGAGAACGGGTTGGATGGCGTAATTTACGTAATGCCTTCGCTTCAATTTGGCGGATACGTTCACGGGTTACACCAAAATGGCGACCCACTTCTTCAAGTGTATGATCTTGCCCATCAATCAAGCCAAAACGCATCTCAAGAACTTGTCGTTCACGTTCACTCAGAACACCTAATGCCGAACGAATTTGTTCTTTCAGCAATTGACGACTAGCCGCATCAACGGGTCCTGGGACGTTATCATCGGGGATAAAGTCACCCAATTGACTGCTATCTTCTTGACCAATCGGCATATCAAGGCTCATCGGCTCTTGGCTAATACGCATAATCTTACGGACTTTTTGGGCAGCCCGACGTAATTTACGATTTAGGCTGGCATCCAAGGGGTGACCGTTGCGACGGAGCAACTTGATGGCTTCGCGTTCATCATCTGTGAGGAAGTCCATCTCTAGGGCAATTTGTTCTGCATTCGGTTCTGCACCTAACTTCTGTAAAAGCTCGCGTTGAACCCGCATCAGACGATTGATTGTCTCCACCATATGAACAGGAATACGAATCGTCCGTGCTTGGTCAGCAATCGCGCGGCTAATCGCTTGACGAATCCACCATGTCGCATAAGTACTGAATTTAAAACCTTTGGTATGGTCAAATTTATTCACTGCACGGAGCAAACCGATATTCCCTTCCTGAATCAAATCCAAGAAGCTAATCCCACGCCCCATATAACGCTTGGCAACACTGACAACCAGACGCAAGTTTGCACGCGTCAAATCTTCTGTTGCGATAGCCGCTTGTTGCTCGACCTGTTCAATTTGATATTGAGCGACCTCTAAGGGGTCTTCTATCGCTTCAATGAAGCTATCAAATTCAGATAGTGTGGGTAAATCGCTATTCTCGCGATAGTGTTTCCGCACATCCATTTGGAGTTCCATCGGGAGCAAATAGATTGCGTGGATAATCTCGAAGAATGTTTGTGCCACAGTTGTCCATTGGTCGTTGCGTCCCCAATTTTCTTGATTGAGGTATTCGCGGATATAAGAGGTTGAATCCGAATCCCAGTTAGTAGTGACGGACTGCACTTCATCTATAACTTGACGAAAATCAGGAAGTTCAACATCAAAGCCTTGAATCGCTTCTGCCATGCGACCCCAGTCTTCTGTCATTCGCTTATACGCATAGCGAATCGTCATCATATCGGGGCTTTCGAGACGTGATGAAATCGGATTACTCGCTGTGGTAGTCCCTTTGACGACACGCCCATCAGTTGTTTCAATCGTAATGGTTCTAATTTTGGAACGTTCAACTGAAATAGTCTTCTTTTTTGAACCTTCTTGAGCAACAAATATCTTGATGAGGTCTTTATCTTGACGCTCTTCAATCGTGAGATTTGTATCTTCACCTTGCTCAATTGTGATAATTTCATCTTCTGATGTTTCAATGTGCATAATACGAATAGCACCCAGCTCGACGCGTACATTCCCCGAGGTTGTTTCAAGTTCAATATCTAAGCTATTCAGTTCATCGCGCAAAGCTTCCAGATGTTGTTCAGCCGCAATTTGTGTACTGAGCCACATTTCACGATTGGTATTTAATAGTGGAACTTGCCCAATTTCCTTCAGATACATCCGCACAGGATCATCTGAGATAGGCACATTCTCATAGATTAAACTATCACTACTATCATCGTCGTCATCATCGTCGTCATCAATATCATCATCAAAATCATTATCATCAAAATTATCTTCAGAGCTCTCATCAACTTCATCTAGCAAGGTATCATCATCATCGTTATCATCAAAGTCGCTAAATTCTCTAATTTTATTGTTATTAGCCATTTATCCCATCCCACTGTCTACTTTAGAAAAAACGTGATGTACCCGATTGGGCACCCCATCTATATACGAATCGTTGTATCAATTCGTGCTTTCGCTGTCATAGATAACATGATTTTCTCACTGAGATTCTGATGATGGTTTTCATCTACCATGCCAGCATTCTGTGCTTCTTGTTGTAAATATTGCATCTCAATACGTTCTTGTTTTAAACGTTCTTGGCGCAATGTCAATGCCTTAGCCACCAATTCTTGCTCAACATCCATTTGCAAGCGACCATATTTATTCATACTCCTGACAATATCATGAAGATCCCCCTGATGTCGATGTCCTAATCGAATAGCAATTGTTTCCGTCACATCATTTAAAAGGCGATTGAGGTCAGGTGCAAGTTCATCTTCAATGGTCGCCCTCACATAATCAAGCGGTTCCATGTCATCTTGTGATATGGATTCTTGGAAATAGTGCATAAGTATCCGATATTGGCTTTGTGTAAAATCTTCCACACTCAAATCAGATAGTGGTCCTTGCAATAAACGTTCATCATTACCAGCCAATTCACGTAATTTACGATTCACCAAGTAAATCAAATTCGGATTACGAATCAACAAACTCAGGCAATGCGCTTCCATCGCGCGTTCTTGACGGACAGCTTGTGTCGGCAGTCTAGGCATAGGTTTCGATACTTGTGGTTGTGCAGATTCACCTGATCCATAATATTCAGGTGGCATGTCATAATCTTCATCACCCCAATATTCAGGCGGCAAGTCTGGCGGATAATCAACCTGCTGTGCCTCACTGGATCTTGGTGTTTGACGGGGTGC
Source organism: uncultured Anaerolineaceae bacterium (assembly GCA_964352825.1). GTDB lineage: Bacteria > Chloroflexota > Anaerolineae > Aggregatilineales > Phototrophicaceae > UBA6055. Next base: position 9,351 of record CAYGTY010000053.1, on the reverse strand, counting down.
AGAAGCAATTTCAATTTGCCATTGTTCTTGCGCCCAAGCTAATAAATCACGCTCACTCATTCGCAGACGCAAGGCTAATTTTTGGATATTGTCTTGCTTATATAGATTACTCTCCGATGTCATTAAAATTGGGAGTACCCGATTCGCAATAGCTTGACGTTCTTGCAATGAGGCATTACTCGGCAAGGTAGCCGTTTCCATCGCTATCACAAAATCAGAAACTTGTTGGGCATTATCAACTAAGCCCTGCCAAGCCTCAGGGGATTCGCGTAAGAAATCATCGGGGTCTTTACCTGATGGGATTTGTAAAACACGGACATCAACCGATAGCTTCCCAGCAAAGTCTTTAGCGAGTGTCTGCCGAGCCACTTCAAGACTACGACGAGTCGCATTTTGTCCAGCTTCGTCGGCATCTAATGCCATCACAATTTTTGCGGCATAACGGGGTGCCACCAAACGAACCTGTGATTCGGTCATGGCTGTCCCCATTTGGGCAACAACATTCGCATATCCAGATTGATACGCTTGTATGGCATCCATGTACCCTTCAACAATGACAACAGTCTCTGTATCACGGATAGCACGTTTGCCTGTATCTAAGCCAAATAAAATACGGCTTTTATCGAATACAGGTGTTTGTGGTGAGTTCAGGTATTTGGGGCTATCTTCAGGGTCAAGCACACGACCACCAAAGCCAACGACACGACCCCGTTCATCCCGAATCGGAATCATGAGGCGGTTGCGGAAACGATCATAGATGCGCCCACTGTCACTACGAATGGCTAAACCCACTTCGATGATTTCATCTTCTGTATAGCCAATATCCACCAAAGCGTTAAGCATATGCTGCCAGCCATCAGGTGCATACCCCATTTTGAAAGTTTCGATTGTCTCACGAGTGAAGCCACGTTGTTCAGTCGTATAGGCTAAAACATGTTGAGCTTCATCAGCAAAGAGGTATTCATGATAAAAGTCAGCCGCTGTTGTGAGTAATCCACGTAAACGGTCAAGGTGTTCATCTTGAGATTTTTGTTCGGGAGTTTGTTCGCGGACTTGAACACCAGCTTCTTGCCCGAGTTCACGTAGCGCTTCTTTAAAGTCCCAACCGTTCATCTTTTGGGCAAAGCTAAATAAGTCGCCACCTTCGGCACATGCACCAAAGCAACGCCATGTTTGAGAGTCAGGATTTACGACAAATGAGGGTGTTTTTTCGTTGTGGAATGGGCAACAGGCTTTATAGTTACGCCCCGCTTTTTTGAGTGATGGGACAAAACGCTGAACATAATTCGCAATGTCAATGCGTGATTTAATTTCGTCCGTCACTGACATGGTGGACTAACCCCCTGTTGACTATGGAATCTAATTATATATATGTGTGACCACTTATGCAATGGCGCGAAGAATTAATAAAATAATCATATCGATTTCAAACAAACATCATTTCGGCTAACATTATCATCTAAATTTTTCCTCACCTTACGCAAAGCAAGCAACATTGATAAGATGATTATATTTGAAAATTAACTCGAGCTAATATGTGAAGCTATCGAAATATGACACCGATGATAGATAATCGGTCACTCTTAATTTTGCATCATGTATAGCCCCTTACTTGACTCAATGACGGGAAATGTAATCCATGCAGTTTAGATCCTTCAAAACCATAAAAATGCTTGTCAAGGATTCTCGGGAAGCAAGACAGGATTGGTTAAAAACAACACTTGGGCAGTCATCAATGGCACAGGATGTTGTCCCCTTATTTCTAGCAATTCTAGTTGGTCTAGTGACAGGTTTCGGCGCATATATATTCATTGTCTTATTAGGCGAAATTACACGATTTACTTCAGGGCTTCGTGACCAGTGGGGGGTATTCGGTAGTTTAGCCGTGATGATGATTGCGGGTCTATTGACCGGGATTATCATCAGCCGTTTTGCACAAGAAGCCAAAGGGCATGGTGTGCCAGAGGTGATGGAGGCTATTGCGCTTAAGCGAGGGCGTATAAGACCACGTGTGGCAATTGCAAAAATTATTGCTTCTGCTATTACAATTGGTTCTGGTGGGTCGGCAGGGCGCGAAGGTCCTATTGTACAAGTGGGTTCGACATTAGGTTCAACTGCTGGACAATGGGCAAAGTTATCCGATGAGCAAGTGGGCATGTTAGTCGCAAGTGGTGCTGCCGCAGGTATTGCCGCGACATTTAATGCACCAATTGCAGGAACTTTGTTTGCGTTAGAAGTCATACTGGGTCGATTTACAAACCGTTATTTAGGCATTGTTGTGATTTCAGCTGTTTCGGCAAATGTTGTTTCGCGCATCTTACTTGGGGAAAATCCTGCGTTTGCTGTCCCAGCTTACGGTTTAAGCAATCCACTTGAATTAGTTATTTATTTATTTCTGGGTCTGACCTGCGCTTTTCTTGCTATTGGCTTTATCCGTGTCTTATATGGTGCAGAATATATTTTTGACCATTGGAAAATCCCTTTACCTGTCAAAACCAGTTTAGGTATGGGTTTAACAGCATTGACTGCACTTTTAGCACCACAAGTATTAGGACCGGGGCTCGAATTTATTGGGGATGTCATCGCAGAAGACATGTCGCTAACCATTAGTATGATGATTGTTTTATTCGGTCTAAAATTAATAGCAACAACCTTTACCTTAGGCAGTGGTAATTCGGGGGGTGTTTTCGCACCGAGCTTATTTATGGGTGCAATGGTGGGTGGAATCTTCGGTCAGATTAGTACACAATTGTTCCCTCAACTTAGTATTGACCCTGGGGCTTATGCTTTAGTGGGGATGGCGGCATTGTTTGCGGGTTCTGCTCGCGCTCCGATTACTGCAATTATCATTGTCTTAGAAATGTCAAACGATTATCAGCTCATCTTGCCCCTGCTGATGACGGTCATTATCAGTACCTTGATAGCTGATTTATTACACCCAGATTCTATTTATACTCGGAAACTCTTATTACGAGGCATCCATCTTGAACGCGGTCATGATGTAGATTTATTACAGGCTGTCCATGTTCATGAAGTCATGACAAAAGATTTCCCTATTGTGCCACCACATATGACTATTAAGGAGCTTATACCCCACTTCAGCCTTACCCACTCACACGGCTTTCCGATTGTTGATAATCATGGACAACTTATCGGCGTTGTCACATTGACAGACGTAGAAAAAATCCCCAAAAATGATTCATTTGACACCTTGACGGTTAAAGAAGTGGGGACAATAGATAATCTCATTACAGTCTATGAAACCGATCCGATTCACCTCGTTCTTCAACGATTAAATATTTATGATATCGGTCGTTTACCTGTTATTACCTCGGGTGGCAATCAACAATATTTGGGAGTCATTCGGAGAGCAGATATTTTGATTGCCTACGAGATAGGTTTAGCTCGAAAATCAATTGAACAATATCAAAAACAGCTGAACTTACGTAATGTCGAAGAGAATGAGTTTATCGAGGTTATTGTAGAAAAAGATGCCCCGATGGTAGGTCAAGCGTTGCAACAATTCCCATGTTCAGATGATTGTCTTATTGTATCTATCCGTCGTAATGGTCATGCGGTTATCGCACATGGGAATACCCTAATTCAAGTGGGTGATATTATTACTGCCTATGTCTACCCACAAGCACTTGATAAAGTCATTAACCAATTTAAAGTTAATGATCTAGTGACTTAATGAAAACAGCGGGCAATTAATTAGCTTTTCAGCAAGAATGTTTCTGACAAGCTAAATTGCTGAACCTCGATTATGTTTGTCCATTTGATACGTGATTTTGCTATATAATACAATCATTCATATTTGGACAAGAAAGTATCAGCATGACCGAAAAACTCAAAAAAGATACCAACCAACAATTGATTATGCGTTCTGGTGGGTTTGCGCTTTCACTACCGATTGTAATCGTATTGGGCGCAATCTTGATGATTGTTAATTCTCTGATGGCAGTCATCATCATCGGGGGTCTTTTAACAGGTGATAGCACAGTTGCCCCATACCTCAGTTGGTTGAGCATATTTTTGGTACTGGGTGTTGCCACCATGGTTGTCATGTTCCGCGCTGTATTTCGTTATACAGGTGGGATCGGCAAACTATGGAAACGTCGACAAGGTATACAAGATGAAAAAGTCCGCGTTGAGCGACTGATTGGCAAACAAGACAATGAAATAAATGTCGATAATCAAGTATTAAATTATTCACAAAATGATGAAAATGAACAACAACAGTAAGGGTGAGATAATTCATCCCACCCTATCATATTCAATTTAGAAGTTATCTAACTGGCTTAAGTCAGCACGACCTGACTGCATACCGCTAATCGCTTGCAATAAAGCAATCCGATTATTTCGCACCGCTTGGTCTTCGGCATGAACGAGGACATTATCAAAGAAATCAGTCACAGCGGACACCATTGGTAAAAATGCGGTTAAGAAGCCATCCACATTGGCATCACTCGCTAAGGATTGGTTAGCTGTTTGATAGGCTTCATAGAGTGCTTTTTCTTGTGGTTCACTCAACAACCCAGGGTTAATTGTCTGAGCCTCTTCATCACGAGTGATACGGACACAGCGTGCAAAGCTATCGAGAATCACTTCCCAATCCTCACGCGCCACCCATTCCGAAAGTTCACCAATACCAACAATAGCCCGAGCAGGATTATGTGCTTGGACAGCAATCACAGCATTAATTACATCGCGTGTATAGTCGTATTCTTCACTTAGCCATGAATCCAAGCGACCTTTCACAAATTCAATAATTTGATGCTTCACACCAAACTCAACATCGACAGGTTGACCATGTGACACGAAATCAATCGCTTTACGCAAGTCAACACTAATGCCTGCATCCACCAAAATCTGAACGATGCCTAATGTGGTACGGCGTAGACCATAGGGATCTGATGTGGAACGAGGAGCTAGTCCAACAGCAAATAAACCAACGAGGCTGTCAAGTTTATCAGCGATAGCTAGCAATATCCCAGCTTGACTGCTTGGCAGTATGTCGCCTGCGCTACGGGGCAACCAGTGTTCAAAAATGGCTACCGCAACATCTTTAGGATAATCTTCACCTAAAGCATATTCACGTCCCATAATCCCTTGTAAGGAGGTCATCTCGACTACCATATTAGTCGCAAGGTCAGCTTTCGCAATATGAGATGCTCGTTCTGCAATGGCGACATCAGTTGCATCAATCTTGAGTAAATCACCTAATCCAGCAACGGTTGCTGAGACACGTTCATTTTTCTCTAGCATCGAGCCCAAATCAGTTTGGAACGTCAATGTACCGAGGCGTGGCAGATAATCTTTCAGTTGTTTCTTGATGTCTTCACGATAGAAGAAATCAGCATCCGAGAAACGCGCCCGAATCACATGTTCATTCCCATGAATGACTTTATCCAAATGTTCAGCATCCCCGTTCCGCACACCGATGAAGTAATTCATCAAGTTGCCGTCGGCATCCTCGACTGCAAAATAGCGTTGGTGTTTACGCATAACCGTTACCAATACATCGCGTGGTAACTCAAGGTATTTCGCTTCAAATGTACCAAGGAAAGCTGTTGGTGCTTCAATCAAGTTTGTAACTTCTGCCAACAGACCTTTATCTTCTGGAATCACACCACCAATTTCATCCACCAAGACCTTGATTTGTTCTTGGATAGTGGCTTGACGTTGAGCATAATCCAGCACAATCCCTTGCTCAGTCATTGCTTCTGTATAAGATGCCACCCCATCAATCGTGATTTCAGGTGAGCCATAAGGGCGTAAACCGCGTGTTACATTGCCACTGGCGACACCTGCAAATTCAAATGGAATCACAGCATCACCAAACAAAGCAACTGTCCAACGAATTGGACGAGAGAATAAAATCCCTGTTTCGTTCCAACGCATTGATTTTCCAACTTTGATATTTTCAACAAAATCAGATAGTGCTTCTGCGAGAACTTCTGTTGCCGGACGACCTGCATTATGGACAAGAGCAGTCACATATTTACCGCCGTCAATTTCTTCAACTTTGAGGTCAGCAACATCAACATCTTTACCGCGTGCAAAGCCCTGTGCCGCTTTAGTCGGGTTACCATCGGCATCAAAAGCACGTTCTGCTGGTGGACCTTTAGCAACAAATTCTTCATCTGTTTGACGAGGCGCGACATTTTTCACAATCACAACAAGTCGGCGTGGAGTCGCATGGACTTCAATACCATCATGGTTTAAGCGTAAATCTTCAAATAGAATTGGTGCAGATTTTTGCGCTTGTGCCAATACATCGTCAACATCTTGAGCAGGCAATTCCTCGACACCAATTTCAATCAAGACATCAGCAGATGCAGTTGGCGCAGACGGCAATTCACCGACAGACTGAATTTGGAAACCTTGCCATTTTTCTGCCATCTTCATTAATGGATGACCGAGTTCCTCACGTTTGGCAACATAGGTTTGTGCAACGCTACGGGTCATATCTCGCATCCGACGGAAGTACGCCGCCCGTTCTGTTACACCGATTGCACCGCGTGTATCCAGTACATTAAAGAGGTGGCTACATTTCAGCACATAATCATAAGCCGAAATCAGCGCATCACCTTCTAGCGCACGGGAGTATTCGCGTTCATAGGTATCATAGACGAGTTTGAGAGCATCGACATCTGCGACATCGAAGTAATAACGGCAATGTTCAACCTCTTCATTGAACATAATATCGGCATAACTCACACCATCCAGCCAATCAATACCCCATGCGGAATCCTTGCCTTGTAACGCCAAGACGATACGCTCAAGACCATAAGTAATTTCGACACTCACAGGGTCAAGGTTCATCCCCCCTGCTTGCTGGAAATAAGTGAATTGCGTAATCTCTTGACCATCAAGCCAAACTTCCCAACCGAGACCCCAAGCACCGAGTGCTGGCGATTCCCAGTTGTCTTCTACAAAACGAATATCATGTTCGCGCTGGCTGATACCCAATGCTTCGAGCGACTGTAAATAGAGTTCTTGCGGATTGCCTGGGTCGGGCTTGAGGATGACCTGGTATTGATAATACTTCTGCATCCGATTTGGATTTTCACCAAAGCGACCATCATCGGGGCGCACACTGGGTTCAACATAAGCGACACGCCACGGCTCTGGACCAAGTACTTTGAGGGTCGTCGCTGGGTTACCTGTACCTGCACCCACTTGCACATTATAGGGTTCCCAGATAACACATCCATGAGAAGCCCAAAAATCATGTAATTTTAAAATCACCTGCTGGAAATTCAGGGGTTGTGACATAGTATTTCCTGATTATTGTCTAATAAATAGTAACGTGCTGTATTATAGGAGTGAAGCGTTTAAATGACGAGGGGCGGGTTTTATGTTTCAGGGGTTGGATAATGTGGATTGGAATTCGATTAAAAATATGTTTCGCACTGCGGAACGAATACCTGAATTATTGCACGGGATTCTCCTTCCAGACACCAATCAACTCCATTTGCTTTTAGAGATTCAAAGGCTCATCTGTGACTATAATGGTGATCGCGTTCCTGCGATGCCCATGCTTCCAACTCTACCTTTCTTATTTGAACTGCTTAATTATGAAAGATTTGAACCCAAAGCGTATCTCTTGAATTTTCTGGGTCTGGTGATTATGGAAGGTTCAGAGTATCTAGACGAAAAAACAAGTAATGATTTTATGACGCAATCTATTGACCTTATAAAGTCGCAAGAATCACTATACGTGACTTTTCTATTACATGATTCACAAGCGATTCGTTTTGGTGCAATAAGTGTTTTGAATTATCTATCAGTATCAGATGAAACACTACAGGCAGTTATCGAAATGGCGGAGTCGGATAAATCTTCTGATGTACGATCATTTGTTAGTTGGTATCTAGTTGAGTTTGTTCTGCGAAAAAATAGTATCTCAGACATACTATATCAACGAGTAATTGCCTTATTGCACCAACAATTCTCTACTGAGCTTAACGCGAAATACAAAATTCAACGCGCATATGGGTTGCTAAAATTACAGAAACAGAACGTAGACAAAACCATTATTGAAGCAATTGTCAAATATCTATCAAATAATGACGTAATCAAGTGGGTATATAATGCAAGAACAGAATGGATGCTCCATGATGACCTCTGGCATACACATTGGGATATTCCCGTTTCAGCATATATAATTTTCGAGTTGTTATATGAATGTGGAGTAGATGTTGGCTTCAAAGCACTATTTGGGATTCTCAAAGCCCGTCAACACGATAGATTTTGGTATAGTCGAGAGCTTAGTCTACAGGATAAAAACGCGCTCGTGTGCGTTGCACTACTCGATTTGCTGTTTGAAAAATCCTACTATGCAATGAGGCAGACGCATTTCAGCAAACATCAAGATGAATACAGATTTCACCTAGAACGAGGGCGCAAAACCATTTCAGTCTGGGATGTTCCTAAAATCAGTCAACTGACCAAACATGAGCAATATGAGTTTTTAATATGGTTGCTTGAAGTCGAAAACTTCTGGGAGTATCCGACTGATTTGCTAGAGTGGTATGGATTGCCAGCCTCGCGTGATAAATTGCGTCAGTTTGTAGTGAAGCATGCTCCAAAATGACGATAGATAACTAATCGGTAAATTGACAATCGCAAAGAGGGATATTGGATGGCAGCAATAGCGACTGATAAAGGCAAAATGATTCATACATACACAGGTCGTTTGCGCCCTGCAATTATGATTTTATTGGTGGTTATTGTCGTTCACATTGGGGCGGTAGGGCTGTTGGTGAATGAGATAACGATAGACATCTTGTTAGTAAATATCTTTCTAGTGACCCTATACATGCTCGCCTTTGTAATCATGGCATTTCAAGCAAGATACATAAAGATTACGGTTTATGAAAATGGCATTGAATGGCAACGTAGCACATCATGCGTTTTCACAACTTGGGGAAATATCGACAAAATTGATCGCAGAGATGAAGGCGACAGCACCACCTATGGCATCTATTTACATGAGCCAGTCGCTCCAGATGTATCGAGTTGGCTAGACAAGCGTTTCTTTTCTCATCCTGTAGACTACATCCGCTTGATTCCAACAGTCCCAGTTCCGACTACATTTAAAGGACTAGGAGGTAATGTGATTGATATGCAAGCCCTTGCTGAGACTGACTTCGGTCAAGACCTTGCTCGTTATGCGCCCCATTTGCTTGAGGCATGATGTCATATCAATTTATAGCGAACTCTCCCCCACCATCACTATAATATGTCTATATCCGACATCAGGGCAAAGGTAGAAATCAAATGACAACCTACGACATTGCAGTTATCGGCAAAGGACTCATCGGCGCAGGTGCAATCCGTCAT